>JAZQRG010000278.1:0-4008 GCA_045629445.1 Mycetocola sp.
CCCTCCCCTCGGCCGCCGCCCGGCGACGCTCCCGCCGCCATCACCGTTGCTTCGGGAGGTAAATGCGGAGGCGCAGGCGGGTATAGCCCGCCGACCCCGCGTTTTTCCTCCCGAAACACGTCTCGCAGCCACTTTCGCCGAGTCCCGCGCCATCACCGCGCCCCACTAGGTTGAGACACATGACCCGAGCTCCAGAACCCGCCCGCCGGCAGCTGACGATCGCTGGCATCCTGCTCCTCATCCAGGGTGTCCTGATGGAAGGACTCGTCGTTGTCGGCCTCGTCGTTCTGCTCAGCACGGGAATCAGCCAGTCGGTCATCACCGACAACGCGCACATCTTCGCGCTGCCATACCTCCAGGACAACCTCTACCTGATGATGGCGATGAGTGGCATCTTCGCCGCCCTCCGCGTGGTCGGGGCGGTCGGCCTTCTTCGCAACCGACTGTGGGGCCTCGCGCTCTCGCTCATCAACTGCGTCATCACGCTCACACTCATGGTGTTCCTCCTCCCTGCCGGCCTCGCCGATGGTCTGCTCTCCGGCGCGGCCCTCGTGCTTCTCCTCCAGGCCTGGCTCGGCCGCGACGCCAACGGGACCCTCAGAACAATCACCTAGGCCAACCGAGACTTCCTGCGAGCCTCAGGCGATGGCATCCTGACTGCATGGATCCTCGCCTTCACTTTCTCACCGTCGCCACAGCAGACCTCGATGCCGCCCGTCGGTTCTATGTCGACGGCCTGGGCTGGCAGCCCCTCGCCGACGTTCCCGGCGAGATTCTCTTCTTCCAGGTGGGCCCAGGCCTCGCGCTCGGACTCTACGAAGGCCAGGCGTTCAACCACGACCTTTTTCTGCCCGGCAGCGCCGAGCCATCCGGTTTCACCCTGTCGCACAATGTCGAAAGCCCAACCCTCGTCGACGAGACGATCGAAGTGCTCCTGAATGCGGGCGGGACGCTCGTAAAGAAGCCGCAGTTCGCCGCATTCGGCGGGTACCACGGCCATATCAGCGACCCAAACGGCATCATCTGGGAGATCGCACACAACCCGACCTGGAGCATCGATGAGACGGGCACCGTTCTCCTCGGCGAGTAAATCCCGTAGACGGATGCCGTTTCATGCCTAAACTGAAACGGTTGAGACCGAGCGTGAGGAACATCATGAGTTCTGAGAAACCCACACCGGACGCCGACGAAGCCGCGCGCCGGGCCGAGGAAACGAAACGCAAGTTCCGTGAAGCCCTCGAACGCAAAAACGCGCAGTCGAAGGGCAAGGGCGAGGCCCACCTCGACGGCGACTCGGCGATCCACGGCGCCCAGGGACCGGCGGGACACCAGCGTGACTTCCGCAGGAAGACCGGCTAGCCGCACCCCTCGCTGAGCCAGCGGAAGATCGCCAACTTACGGTGAATCGATGGCGAGGCTGTAGATAGCGAGGTCGAGCCGTTTCGGCCCGAGCACCAGCGCCCGCTCGAGAACGCCGTCCCGCTCAAATCCGAGCCGCTCGGCAAGCCGGCAACTCCTCTGATTTGATGCTGCCGTTCGGATTTCCACCCTCCGCATCCCCTGCTCAGCAAGGTGTTCCAGGAGTGCGGAACATGCCCTGAACGCAACATTCTTGCCCTCGACCTCGGCGTCGAGCCAGTAGCCGAGTTCTGCCTTCCTCGTCGCGCGGTTCAGCGCAACAGAAGCGGCACCGACCATCTCATCCCGCCAGAAGATCACGGTCGGCACGATCGTCCCGCGCGAGAAGCCCTCCGATTGATACTGCGTGAATGCGCCGACAGTTTCCGGCGTCTGTTCCGCGAGCGCCCAAGGTTCCCACGCCCGCAGCCGGGAGAGGTTCTTCTCGATCAGTCGGAGCATTCCGTCGTCGGTGGCATGGGTACGAAGGCTCAGCCGATAACCGTCACCGAGGTCACGGTCGAAGTACATCAGTGCTCCTTTTCAGGAGATATCCGGCAGGGGGCCAACGGGCACGGGTCGTGGCAAAGCCGCCGGCCTACGCCGACCGCTCGAACACGAGCAACGACGATGTGGCTGTCGCGTAAACGCGACCGTCGGCATCCGTCAGGACCGCAGACGCGAATGCCGCACGCCGTCCAAACGAGATGAGGCTCCCCTCGGCACGAACGATGCCCGTGTCGGCACTGATCGGCCGGTGATAGGAGGTCTTGAGCTCGAGCGTCGTGTATCCCTGCGTCGGTGACAGGCGCGTGTGGACAGCCGTACCGCAGGCGGAGTCGAGCAATGCCGCGGCAAAACCGCCGTGCACCGTTCCGATCGGGTTGAGAACGTGCGGGCCAGGTGTGCCCTCGAAGACCGCGCTCCCCCTCTCCACCAGGACAAGATCGAAACCGAGCGTTTCGCAGATGGACGGTCGCTGCCCTGCCGCCAGCATCGCCTGCAATTGCTCGAGTCCGGTGAGACCGGCTGACTCCGGCGCGTCGAGAATGTTCATCCCCTCAGCTTAGGCAACAGCGCCGCCGCTTCCTCCAGCACAGACTCGCTTCCGGCATAGAGGCCGTCGGTGCGGGGCCAGTGGGTCAGCACCTCGGTGAACCCGAGCTCGGCGGCACGGCTCACGGTGTCTTCAAAGCGGGCGACGCTCTCGAGCGCGTATGACCCACCCGAGTCGATCATCAGGTATCTCTCCACCGAGATCGGATCGGTGCCCACAGACAGGGCGGCATCGTCAAATCGCCTGCCGAGCCCGGCCACCGACGACCACCAGTCCTCACCGACCTCGCCGTCGACGCCCGTCGTTACCCAGCCGGATCCGTACTCCGCCGCGACGCGCATGCCCTTGGGACCATTCGCAGCGACAACGAATGGCACCCTCGGCTGCTGCGCCGGCACCCCGACCATCCTGGCGTTCACCGCCGAATACCAGTCGCCGGAAAAACTCACTCCGCCGCTCTCAGGCAGCTCGAACCGCAACAGCGCGTCGAGGTCAGAGACGAATTCCGCGAACCGCTCGTGCCGTTCACGTGGCGTGAGCTCCCGGTCACCCAGGACAAACGCGTCGAATCCGGTCCCTCCCGCGCCGACTCCAAGGACGAACCGCCCGCCCGAAATTTCGTCAACCGTGGCGACGTCCTTGGCAAACGGCACCGGATGCCGGTAGTTCGGCGAGGCGACGAGAGATCCGAGCCGGATACGCTCGGTGACAACGGATGCCGCGGTGAGCGTTGGAATCGTGGCGTGCCACGGCTCACCGGCGAGTCCTCGCCAGGAGAGGTGGTCGTAGGTCCAGGCCGAATCGAAGCCAAGTTCCTCAGCCCCCTGCCACTTTCGCTTCGCTTCTGTCCACGGGTCCTGGGGCAGGATGATGATTCCACAACGCATGACCGCAGTCTAGAAGACGGGCCCAAGGCGCCTGTCGCGGGTCGCAACCACTGACGAAAAACGACTGTCAAGGGTGACCCGGATGTCAGCGGCAAGTGCAACACTGTCGCCATGAGCACGCACTCGAACTCCGCACGCTGCTTCATCGTGCCGCCGTATCTCCTCGACCACATCGCGCAACTCGACGATCCGCGACTCGAGCACGCGTCGAATGCTGCCCGTCGCGCACTCTCGACGACACCGTCGCTCCCCTCGTTGCGCAGCGGCGAGCCCGCTCCACCGCAGCGGTCGACGCGATCATCGGGCGACGACCGGCACAAGGCGGCGGTTCCCGGTCAGCCCGAGCGATACATTTCGGATGCCGGCGGCACAGAAACCCTTCCGGGTCGCCTCGTTCGGTCCGAGGGGGAACCCCCGACCGAAGACGCGAGCGTCAATGAGGCGTACGACGGCCTCGGCCACACTTATTCGCTGTTCTGGGATGCATTCGCGCGCGCGTCGATCGACGGCGCCGGTATGCCACTCGCGGCAACCGTGCACTACGGCGACGCCTACGACAACGCGTTCTGGGACGGCACACAAATGGTGTTCGGCGACGGCGACGGCCAGGTCTTTGTCGGGTTCACGAAATCGCTGAGCGTCATCGGCCACGAACTGACCCACGGT
>JAZQRG010000279.1:0-3024 GCA_045629445.1 Mycetocola sp.
GACCATGCTCCTTGGATCATCCACGGATGCCGAGACCACGCTTCTCGGGACGGCATCGAATCCCGAGGTACTCACCGATACGGCCGAGGTACCCACCTCCGAGAAGAAGAAGCGCAGCCGGTGGACCTGGCCACTCGTCGCCCTCATTGCGATTCTCGCAATCGTGCTGACGGGCACCGTCATCGCTCTCGTCAATCAGGATGACACGCCGCCTGCCGTTGAGACCACGACAAGCGCGCCACCAGAGACGACCGAGCCGCCCGAAGAGACGCCGACCCCGGAACCAACCGATAGCCTCATCGCCGTCAGCCAGTCGGACTTCGTCGGCCTGACCTACGATGAGGCAGCCGCGAAGCTCCGTGACCTTGGACTGGCATCCGAGCGCGTCGACGGCAACGCCGCGAGCTCGCCGGATGAGGTGGGGATCGTCTACGCGATCAACCCCGAGGGCAACCTCGAACCGGGTCGCGTCGTCACCGTCACCGTTTACAGCGCAATGGCGGAGATTCCCACACCGACCGCGACGCCGACACTGTCCGGGGCCGCATGCGCCGATTCCAGCTGCACCACCCTCACGCCCGGCGCTGAGGTTACCGTCAACTGGGCCGCCTTCACTCGCTGCCCCGCAGGAATGCAGCAGTTGGGCTACCGCATCACGGTCACAGGGGGTACGTCCCAGGCAGCGGGCGGCGCAGTGCAGTCCAACACGGCCAAGGTCACCGTCGGCACCACGCCCGGCCAGTTCAGCGTGAGCTACAGCGCGTTCTGCGGCTCGGAAGAGACCGGCCAGTCCCCCGCGGCAACCGCAACGATCGCGGCATCCACGCCTCCGCCCGCTCCCAACGATTGACCATCTCCCAACGACTAGGATGTACCCGACCTGATTTGTGACTGCTGAAGGAGTTAATGAGTGGCTGACGAACAACGCCTGCTCGCGGGGCGCTATCTCGTCGGTGACCTCATCGGTCGCGGAGGAATGGCCAACGTCTACCGCGGCACAGACACAAAACTCGGCCGCACCGTCGCGATCAAGATCCTCAAAGC
Organism: Mycetocola sp.; assembly: GCA_045629445.1. Classification (GTDB taxonomy): domain Bacteria; phylum Actinomycetota; class Actinomycetes; order Actinomycetales; family Microbacteriaceae; genus Mycetocola_A. The sequence goes on from JAZQRG010000279.1 coordinate 1,045, forward strand.
CGACCTCGCAACTGATCCCGCCTTCCGCACTCGCTTCCGCCAGGAGGCGCAGGCAGCGTCACGCATGGCCCATCCGACGATCGTCCGGGTCTTCGACGCCGGTGAGGAGACCGTCAAGCACGACGGTCGCATCACGCGCGAACCGTTCATCGTCATGGAATATGTTCACGGTGAGACACTCAAGACGGTTCTCGCCGACGGACCCCTCGATTCCGACCGCGCCGTCGCCATCGCCGAAGGCATCCTGACCGCACTTGAATACTCACACCGCGCTGGCGTCGTGCACCGCGACATCAAGCCGGGCAACGTGATGATCACGCCAGAGGGCAAGGTCAAGGTGATGGACTTCGGCATTGCCCGAGCCGTCTCCGACTCCTCATCGACCGTCGCACAGACGACGGCAATTCTGGGCACCGCCTCCTACTTCTCCCCGGAACAGGCCAAGGGCGAAACGGTCGACGCACGCACGGACCTGTATTCGACCGGTGTCGTGCTCTTCGAAATGCTCACAGGCCGGGCGCCGTTCCGCGGCGATTCCGCCGTCGCCGTCGCCTACCAGCACGTGAGCGAAACCCCCGTCAAGCCGTCGAGCGTGAACCCCAAGGTGTCACCCGCCCTCGATTACGTCGTGATGCGCGCGCTGAAGAAGGACCGCTATGAGCGGTACCAGACGGCCGCCGAATTCCGCGACGATGTCGAGATGGCCGGCCGTGGCAAGATTCCTACGCAGCGCGACAACGAGGAAGTTGCAACGGCTCTCTTCGGACCCTCACCGCACGTCGCATCGAGCACGGAGCAGGCACTTCGCCAGCTGACGAGCGACGACACCGTCACGCGCACACAACGGCGCCCACCGGTCGTGTGGATCTGGGCCGGTATCGCATCGGTGGTCGTTGTGTTGATCGCTGTGATGATCTGGGTGACCACGCTCGGTCAAGCTGAACCGCTTCCCGCAGCGTCACGTTCGGTCCCCGACCTGGTCGGGGTCAGCGAACAGAGCGCCGTTAACACGCTTACCGAGCTCGACCTCGTCGCGAGCGTCGTCAACGAGATGAATCCCGAGGTTGAGGCGGGCACCGTTATCCGCACCGATCCGGGCAAAGACAGCAAGGTTCCACCGAAAACGGTCGTTCGTGTTGTCGTATCGACGGGAGCGCCGACGATCGCCGTTCCCGACGTCACCAATAAGACGACGGAACAGGCACAGGCCGATCTCACCGGGTCAGGACTGACCACCGGAGCCATCAGCAGGGAGAACTCGCCAGACAAAAGCGAGGGAACCGTGATCAGCACCGACCCCGCTGCCGGAGCCGAAGTAGCCACCGGATCAACGGTGAACCTCGTCGTCTCGAGTGGTCTGGTCACCATTCAGGACGTCAGGGGGCAGAGCCTCAGCGTCGCTACCGACCTCATGGAAGACCCGGCAGTCGGACTCACGGTCCAGCCGAAACCCGACCCGACGTGCACCGCCGAACCGGGAAACCCTGTGACAAACCAGTCGCTTGCCCCAGGAGACGTGCCGCAGCAGTCAACGGTTGAGCTCACATACTGCACCGGTTGAGCCGCACCCGGCGGAAGCCCCGCGCCTGCGAACAACGAAACGGAGGCTGCGACACTCTGTCGCAGCCACCGTTTCGTGTGTGGGCGTTGTCCGTTCGAACTACCGCTGCCCGTAGCCCGGGTCGGCCGGCATGCCGCCGCCATCGGGGGAGACATAGCCCTCGGTTGAGTAGGTCGACGCGTCCGTCTGTTCGCCAGTCGATCCCTCGCTGCCGCCACCCTTGAGGTCGCTCGCCTGGGACTGTGCGTCATCCTTCACCGTGGAGAAGGCGTCGGCCGCCGCGCCCTTGACGGACTCCGCAGCATCCTTCGCCGGCTCTTTCATATCTTCGGCGACACTCTTCGCCGTCTCTTTGAGATCGTCGACGAGAGGGGCTGCCTTGTCCTTTGCGGTCTGGGCGAGTTGCTTCTCCCGGTCAG
>JAZQRG010000280.1:0-12852 GCA_045629445.1 Mycetocola sp.
CGACAAGACCAGCCAGATGTTCGTCACCGGGCCCGACGTCATCAAGACGGTGACCGGCGAAGACGTCGGAATGGAAGACCTCGGCGGCGCGCTCACCCACAACACGCGTTCCGGTGTCGCCCACTACCTCGCGAGCGACGAGTCGGATGCGCTCGATTACGCGCGCACCCTCGTCGGCTTCCTCCCCGACAACAACCTCGCTGAGCTTCCGGAGTACGAGAGCGAGGTTGAGCTTGAGACAACGGATGCCGACCGCAAGCTCAATACGATCATCCCCGATTCGCCGAACCAGCCGTATGACGTCAAGACCGTCATCGAGCACGTTGTCGACTCCGGCGATTTCCTCGAGGTCCAGCCGCTCTTCGCGCCGAACATCGTCATCGGATTCGCCCGGGTCGAGGGCCGCACCGTCGGAATCATCGCCAACCAGCCCAACGCGATGGCGGGCACCCTCAACATCGAGGCCGGTGAGAAGGCCGCGCGGTTCGTCCGCTTCTGCGACGCCTTCAGCATCCCGATCCTCACCCTCGTCGACGTTCCCGGCTACCTGCCAGGCACCGACCAGGAGTGGACCGGAGTCATCCGCCGCGGCGCGAAGCTCCTCTACGCCTATGCCGAGGCAACGGTCCCGCTCGTCACGGTCATCCTGCGCAAGGCATACGGTGGCGCGTACATCGTTATGGGCTCGAAGCAGCTCGGTGCCGACATCAACCTCGCCTGGCCGACAGCGGAAATCGCCGTCATGGGCGGACAGGGCGCCGTCAACATCCTCTACCGCGGCGAAATCAAGCGCGCGGAGGCCGCAGGCGAAGACGTCGCTGCGGTTCGCACCAAGCTCGCCAACGAGTACACCTACAACGTCGCGAGCCCGTTCCTCGCCGCCGAGCGCGGTGAGCTGGACGGCGTGATCGAACCCGCGGCAACGCGTGTCGCCGTGATCAAGGCCCTCCGCTCGCTCAAGGGCAAGCGGGCAAGCCTTCCGCCCAAGAAGCACGGGAACATCCCACTGTGACGGGTGAGCGGAAGAGCCAGTCCAGGCGTTCGGACCCCGCGGCACGCCCGTCGAGCACGTTCTCGACCGATGGCGGCAGCGAGCACGGACTCGACGTTCGCATCGTTCGTGGATCGCCGTCCGCGTCGGAAATCGCCGCGGTAACTGCCGTGCTCAGCGCCGCGGTTGTTGAAGAGGCCGCCGGTGCCAACGAGCACACTGCGGCGCCGTCGGACTGGCAGCGTTCGCAGCGCTCCATGCGCGACCAGCGAACCTTCCGCCCCGGACGATAGCCCGGATCGGATTCAGACGCGGATCTGGCCGGAAAACCCGCCCAATGTCCCCCAAAGAGCCGACTAGTATCCCCGTCAGAACCCCTGCAGAATGAATAACGCAGGTGTCTCTCCATTCTTGAGAGTTACACCACCAGATATCTCGCCTGACTAGGGTAAGGGGCGAATATTTGGGGGCGGGTCAGGTCGCTATTCGGGTTAGCGCCCTGACCCGGGGCTTCAGAAGGGCCGGCTTGAAAAAGCCGGCCCTTCCTGCATTAACCAGCAGTCGCCGATCCGGAGCTCCGGCATCAACCGGAGCACCGATCACGAATGCCCTCAGTTGGCGTCCACAGGGACCGGCCGCGGAATTTCGAGCCACAGTCGCACCGAGTCCCCCGGTTCGGCTGGGTCCGTCGACGGACCGAGCGCGACGAGCGTGACAGCGACGCCGGTGTCTGCCGGTGCCGTGCGAATGATCATCCGGGTGGCATCCGTCGTCGTTTCAATGGCATCGGCGACCTGGTCGAGGAGCGGGGTGAGCTCGTCTTCCCGCAGGTCGTCGATCGTGCCCTCGTCGAGCACGGAGACTGTCGTCCCGCGGCGGCGGGCAGCGAGCACACTCTCGCGAACGCGGTCGTTGAGCAGCCGCCGGCCCCGAATCTCGTCCCGAAGGCCGGCTTCGAGCACGCGGCTCTCAACCCGCTGTTCCTCGCCCAACTGGCCACCGGACAGGATGATCTCGCGAAGCATGGGAAGCGCCCGCGCGCCGGTTTGCTCGAGCCGACGACGACGCTCGCTCTGGTGGGCGTCCTGCGCTGCCTGCCACTTGGCGGACTCGCGTTCGGCCACCGCGAGGTTCTCGGCGTCCCTCGACACTTTCACGAGTGAGCGAGTGAGCACGCTCGCAACGATGACCCACATGATGCTTCCGGTGACACCGATCTGGATGCTGGTGCCGATGCCACACCAGAGAATCGACTGCACGGTGAGGAAGATCACGCCGATCCAGCCGACGAGTTCCTGCCGACGAACGACGGCAATCGTCATGAGCGTGCCGATTGCAGCGACGTGCCAGGTCGCATAGCCGTTGTTGACGTCAGGGTTCAGCTCGCTCGTTACGAGCAGCGGAACGCTCACCGCGGTCGCGAGGTCGAGGGCGGCGAGCCAGACGGGCATCGTTGTCCGGCTTGTCGGCCAGAGACTCAACACGGTCGCCACGAGGTACAGCACCATCGCGGCGAGACTCGGCCACGGTGACGCAGCCTGGCCGAGGGTCGTGATCCCACGCACCACGTGGTACAGCGAGAATGCTGCGGCGAGGGCGAGCAACGCCCAGCGATTCAGCGAAATCATGCGCGAGCACCCTCTTTCGCCCGAGCGTCCGCCGGGGTCCAGCGGATCCGGATCGTCGTTCCCTCACCGGGAGCGGACGCGAGGTCGACTGAACCGCCGACGGCAACGACACGTTCGATGATCGAGACCCGCAGGCCGAGGCGGCGCGGTTCGATCGCGAGCCTGTCGAACCCCACCCCGTCATCGATAACATCGATCGAAACGCCGTCGGCGTCACGCGCCGCCACGATGACCTTCCGGGTGACCTCAGCGGACGGGTTACCGCCCGTCGCGTGCTGCGCGCTGTTGGCCATGGCCTGGGTCGCCGCGAGGTAGAGGTTCTGGGCAACCGGGTATGGAAGTTCAAGCTCGCTTTCCGGGTCGAGGGTGACCTCAAACGGGGTTTCGAGCGCACCAGCGTAGCTCGTCAGGCCGGAAACCACGCTCTTGAGCGTTGCTGTCTCGGCGTCATCCGTCCGCGGATCGTCGAGCATTGCGAGTCGCTTGATCGCGTCGCTGGCCATCGATACGGCGAGCGATGCTTCCTCGGGACTCCGTGCACGGTCGGCGGCCTGCAGCGACGCGAGGACCGTGTCGTGCACGAGCGCGTCGACCTCGATGCGCTCCACCTCGCGTGCGTGCTGTCGAACGGCATCGTCGTAGCGGGCGAACGCGGCAGTCCTCGCCGTGTCGACGCGGCGTGCGGCGTGCCGGAACGTCAGAATCAGGGCGAAGATCACGAGCCCGAGGAGTGTGCCGTAGAGGGCGTTCTGCGCTGCGATGTCTCCCCGGATCATCTGACCTGAGCTGTTGATCACCGCGGTGATCCCGTAGACCGCCGGAGTCACAAGAATGTACGCGGCGGCCAGCGCCGGGCGAAAGGCCTGAGACGCGGACGCGCACGCGATCGCGCAGAGGTACCATGTCCACGGTTCGGCAAGGTCCTCGGCGTACGCGCCTGACGTGGCCAGCGGCCAGAAGGCGACGGCGACCAGGTAGAGCAGGGCAAAGACAATGTTCGCGATGCGCTGGAGCCTCGGGCTGAACCAGAGCAGGATCACGATCCCGAGCGTTCCGAGAAGCCCGACGACATACACGGTGCCGAGCGCCCCAGGAACGAGGACACCTGCACCGAGCGCGATGCTCAGTGTCTGCGCGCCGAAGACGAGTCCGATGACACTGATCGACGTCGCGATGAGCTTCTCGATACGGACGAGGCTGAATCTCGCGTCGGTCGTCGTGCGATTGAGCGTGCTGCGGTCAAGCCCATCGAGCACGGCACCACGTGGGACCGGTGAGAACAGCGGTCCCGGCCGTGCGGAAGGATCAGTTGTCATCGCCGGTGTTGAGCTCGGGCAGGATCCCGTCTTCGACCGCCCGCCGCAGCAGGTCGACTTTCGTGGGAGCCGGCCGTCCGATTTCCACGTACTTGCCGCGGATCCGGTCCAGGTATTCCTTGACGGTCGACGGCGCGATTCCGAGCTGAACCGCGACGTCCTTCATGGGAAGTCCTGACGCATAGAGGTGAAGGACGTCCCGCTCGCGTCGACCGAGCTGCGCCCGGCTGAAGTCACCGTCAGCGTCAATCGCACTCGCCCATTCGAGGTTGTTGAGTGCTTCGCCGCTCGCGACGGTTTCGATCGCAGCAACGACGGCATCCGTCGGTGCTGACTTCGGGATCACGCCTGCAGCGCCAGCGGCGAGCGCCTCACGCACGGACGCCACCCGGTCTGCAATCGAATGGATGAGCACGGCTGAACCCGACCCGTGCACCGCCCGGACGTTGTCGGTGATATTGCTGCCGTCTCCGAGGTTGAGATCGAGCACGACGACGTCGCAGGGGACGCCGTCGGACTGCTCAAGGAACTCCTGCACCGTCGACGCGCTGTGCGCGACGGTGTGACCGGCGGACTCGCAAACGGCGCGGAGTCCCATTCGGACCGACTCGTGATCATCGATAACGGCTATGCGCAACGTGTGTGCCAATCCTGGAAGTAACGGGAGACGTGTGGCTTGAGTTTAGTCCCGCGTGAGCAGTGCGACGGATTCGATGTGGTGGGTGTGTGGGAAGAGATCGAAAGCGCGCAGCGAGGCAAGCGAATACCCCTGTGCAGCGAACAGTCCGATGTCGCGGGAAAGGGCGACCGGGTCGCATGCGACGTAGACCAGCTGGGCCGGGCGAAGCTCGGCGAGGCTGGCGACAACCTCCTTGCCAGCGCCGGAGCGGGGCGGGTCGAGAACGACGGTGGCGGCTTCGAGCCGTGACCGGTCAGCGGCACTCGCGTTGGCAACGAGGCCACGCAGGTAGGCGTCGACGCGGGCCGTGATGCTCTGGGCGCCAATCCAGTCGGCGAGGTTCTCACTGGCGTGATCGGTGGCACGCGCCGACGACTCGACGCTCGTGATGCGGGTCGTGCTGCCGAACTTGTCGCCGATCGCTGCTGCGAGCAGTCCGACTCCACCGTAGAGGTCGAGGTTGGCCGCGCGGGGGTCGAAGAGCGCCTCGTCGACCGTCGACTGGACGACATCGGTGAGCAACTGGGCCGCCGAACGGTGGACCTGCCAGAAGCCGCCCTCGTCGAGGACAAACTCACGGTCACCGACGCGCTCGACAATGGTCTGCTCGCGGCGGTGTGCGACGCTCGTGCCCTTCTTGACCGGTTCGCGAACAACGATTCGTGCGCTGTTCGTGCTGCTCGGCGCAATGATGTCGACAGATTCGGCGCCCTTGAACTGCTGGTCGAGCGGGGCAGCGGATGCCACGGCGTCGGTGGCGAGGGGAAGGTCACCGACCCGGATCACCCGGTGGCTGCGGGCAGCGTACGGGCCAACGTTGCCGTCGGCATCCACGTGGAGGCTGACCCGGGTACGCCAGGCGAGACCCTCGCGTTCGTCGTCCCCTGGTGCTGCCTCGACCTGGACGTCGCTCTCCACACCGGCGAACCGCTGCAGTGAGTCGGTGAGCACCTGCCGCTTGAGCTCACGCTGGTGGCTGAGCTCGATGTGGCCGAACTCGGCGCCACCGGCACGGTCGGCGGGGTCGATGTCGATCGACGACGAGGCCCACACGTGGGACTGGCGGTGGGGCGATGCCTCGAGGACCTCAACGGTCTCCGCCCGCCAGAAGCTCTTCTTTGAGCTCTCGGTAATCCGGGCACGAACGCGCTCACCGGGAAGAGTGTCTGCGACGAAGATCACGCGGCCCTCGAGCCGGGCGACGAACACACCACCGTGGGCTACGTTGGTTATCTCAAGCTCGACATCTGCTGGGTTGTTCGTCTGTGCATTCACCTATGAATCGTCCCATGGATGAGAACGCCTCGCACACTCGCACGCTCGTCGTGCGCCCCGACACCGCTGGAGATCCGTTGCAGCTCTACCTCGCATCCACCTCCCCCGCACGGCTGATGCTGCTCCGTTCGAGTGGCATCGAACCCGTCATCGCACCGAGCGAGGTGGACGAGGACGCTGCCGTCGAGGCAGCATCCGTTCATGGCACGCTCTCCCCCGAAGAGATCGTCCAGCTGCTCGCTCGAGCCAAGGCCGAGTCGGTCGCACGAGCCCACCCCGAGTTCGATGGCCTGATCCTCGGCGGGGACTCGGTGTTCGTCGTCGACGGCACGATTTACGGCAAGCCACACACCGCGGAGGTCGCGCTCGACCGATGGCGCACCCAGCGCGGCGCAACCGGCCGGCTTTATTCGGGGCACTGGCTGATCGATCAACGCCCAGGTGTCGCCAACGCCGCGGGTGCACTCGCCCACGCCGACGTCACCTTCGCCTCCGACATCACCGACGCCGAACTCGACGCATACATCGCGACCGGGGAACCGCTCTTTGTCGCTGGCGCGTTCACCATCGACAGCCTTGGTGCCGCCTTCATCGACCGGATCTCCGGCGATCCGTCGACGGTTGTCGGCCTCTCCCTGCCGACACTGCGTCGCCTCGTGCGGGAGCTCGGCCACGAGTGGCCCAGTCTGTGGAACCGGGCCGGCGCACTTTAGACGCCCAGACATCCGTTCGCTTCCTCGTACAAGCGGATGCTGGTGCGCGGTTTGTAGGATTCCCTACGTTTGTAGGCATCGCCAGTGCTTTGCGCTGCATTTTTGTGTGCACCAACCAAATCACGGGGCCGGTTGCCACTTAGGCTAGGGAACTGTGTCGCGTATAACGAAGGTTCTCATTGCAAACAGGGGCGAAATCGCCGTTCGGGTGATTCGCGCAGCGCGCGACAGCGGAATCGGTTCGGTTGCGGTCTACGCCGACCAGGATCGTGACGCCCTTCACGTCACCCTCGCCGATGAGGCATACGCTCTCGACGGCACGACGAGCGCTGAGACCTACCTCGTCATCGACAAGATCCTTTCGATCGCCCGCCGGTCAGGCGCAGACGCCATCCACCCCGGCTACGGCTTCCTCGCCGAGAACGCTGACTTCGCCCGAGCCGTTATTGGCGCTGGCATCATCTGGATCGGCCCGTCGCCCGAGGCCATCGAGCAGCTCGGTGACAAGGTCTCCGCGCGCCATGTTGCCCAGAAGGTCGGCGCACCGCTCGCACCAGGAACGCTCAATCCGGTCTCCGGTGCCGATGAGGTGCTCGCGTTCGTCGAAGAGCACGGCCTTCCCGTCGCCATCAAGGCAGCATTCGGAGGCGGCGGTCGCGGCCTCAAGGTGGCTCGTGAGCTCTCTGAGGTTGCCGAAGCGTTCGACTCGGCAACCCGCGAGGCGATTAGTGCATTTGGCCGCGGTGAGTGCTTCGTCGAGAAGTACCTTGACCAGCCTCGCCACGTCGAAACCCAGTGCCTCGCCGACAGCCATGGCAACGTCGTCGTTGTGTCGACCCGCGACTGCTCTCTGCAGCGGCGGCACCAGAAGCTCGTCGAGGAAGCACCGGCGCCGTTCCTCAGCGAGGAGCAGAACGACCTGCTCTACAGCGCATCCAAGGCCATCCTCAAGGAGGTCGGCTACGTCGGCGCCGGAACCTGCGAGTTCCTCATCGGCAAGGACGGCACCGTCTCCTTCCTCGAGGTGAATACCCGGCTGCAGGTCGAACACCCGGTCTCCGAGGAGGTCACGGGGATTGACCTCGTCCGCGAACAGTTCCGCCTGGCAGAGGGCGGCGTCCTTGACTACGACGACCCGACACCGCGTGGCCACTCCATCGAGTTCCGCATCAACGGCGAAGACCCCGGTCGCGGTTTCCTGCCGCAGCCAGGACCGATCCACGTATTCAAGACCTTCGGTGGGCCAGGCATCCGTCTCGATTCTGGTGTGACCGCTGGCGACGAGATCTCGGGTGCCTTCGATTCGCTGCTCGGCAAGATCATCGTCACGGGCAAGGACCGCACCGAAGCGCTCGAGCGGTCACGCCGGGCACTCGACGAGTTCGAGGTTGCCGGCCTTCCCACCGTGATCCCGTTCCACCGGAAGATCGTGCGCGATCCGGCGTTCACCGCCGAGAACGGCACCTTCGGCGTTTACACGCGCTGGATCGAAACCGAATTCGTGAACGACATCGAGCCGTGGAACGGCGAACTCGACGCGCCGAAGCCGTCGACGGTGCGCCACAACGTCGTCGTCGAGGTCGAGGGCAAGCGCATCGAGGTGAGCCTTCCGACGAGCCTCATCCCCGCGTCAGCGGGCGGCAGGCAGCTCACCGCAGCACCGCGCCGGAGCAACGGCACCGGCACGGTCAGTTCAGCCACCGGCGACGCGGTCGCATCGCCCATGCAGGCAACGATCATCAAACTCGCCGTCGAAGCAGGCCAGCGCGTCGTCAAGGGCGATCTGGTCGTCGTTCTCGAGGCCATGAAGATGGAACAGCCCATCACCGCCCACAAGGACGGCACCATCGGCGACATCAGTGCCGCCGTCGGAACGACGGTGTCGAGCGGTCACCGCCTCCTCACCATCTCCGACGCGTAAGACCAACGCTCCTGCCGCCTTCACACCGGAGCGTCAGGCGGAGCGATTCAGCGCGGGCACTGGTCAAAACTCTCCGTGACGTCTCGGTCGAGAAGTGCGTCCGACCACTCGAGAAGCACGGGCAGGAACGCCGATTTCGGCTGCAGGATACGCAGGTGGTTGTATCCCGGGTATTCCTCCGCCCGCACCCGTTCACCGTTCGCACACTGCTGGGCAACGAAGTCGCGCTGGAATGAGGGCGGGAGAACCTCGTCCTCGGCTCCCCAGGCAACAAGCAACGGCGTGCCAAACGGACCTGTTGCACTGTTCTCCTGCAACCGACGCCCCATCGCACCCTCGGTGAGATCACCCTCGAATAGTGGGCGGTCCACCCCAACTCCGAGCGCGGTCAGCACAGACACCATCACCCCCGGTTCGGTCGGGCAGCGCTGCGTCATTTCCCGAACCAGCAGACGCCCGCTGGTCGCAACATGGTCGCGCAGGTCAATCTCGGAATACGTCTCGGTATACGGAACGAGGACCCAGGAGATCAGCAACGTCAACTGGGGAGACGCAGCACCTCGGGTGAACTCAGCACCGAGCGCATACGGATCAGCCGCAGGCGCGAGCGCAGCTGTGCCGAGGATGTTAAGTCCCGGCGTGTACTCCTCGGCGATCTGGGTCGTCCAGAGCGCGGCGTGCCCGCCCTGCGAGTGTCCCCACACGAGCGTGTCCGGTGACAGGACAAGGTCGTCGATCTCCGCAGCCGCCAGCACACCATCCAACGATGAGCGTGCTTCGCCAGCGCCGATCAGATAGGGAAAGTTCCCCGGTGCCCCCTGGCCGGAGTAGTCGGACGCGACGACCACCCACCCACGCTCGAGCGCGTCTTCCACGGCAGGAATGTCCCACTGGGTTGCACCCTTGCTGCGCAGGCTCGGCGCGCATGCCTGAGCGACTCCGGTTGTGCCGTGATTCCAGATCACCACCGGGCGGGGGCCAGGCGGTGGATCGACCGGCCGAATGACGAGACCGCTGGCAACGGCATTGGCACCGTTGGCGTCCTGCGTCGTGTACAGGATCCGGTGCACAACCCCGCCATCCGGAATCTCACCGGTGTAGTTGTCCCAGCGGATCAGCCTGCCGTGACCGTCTGGCAGATCAGCGGGCGGGTAATAGAACGAGTCAACGACGATGGCGCCGCCGGATAACCAGTCGTTGACCCACCATCCGGCGGATGCGGTGACGATGAGGGATAGCGCCAGGACACCGCGACCGACATCGGCCAGCAGGGTCCGCTGACGCGTGGCTTTCGTCGATACCTGCTGTTCGCTCACCGGGGAGGCAGCACCCGCCCATTCCCGACCTCCACGTGCCACCAGGCCAACGCCGAACACAATAGTCCGCACACCGAACACGACGGCAACGACCAGCAGCGTGGCGTCCGGCCAGGTTAGTGAGAGGAACCCGAAAACCATCTGGGCACCGCCCCAGCAGGCGGCGAGCACGCGCTGGGCGATACGACCGCGAGTCACCACATCGCCGAAGGAGGAGAGCCCGCCGACCACGAGCAGCACCGCGAGCGCGCGCGGAAGCAGTTCCAGGCTGCGGCCGAGCCAGATCAGAACGACGACACCGCCAACGATCCACAGCATCGCGAGCGGCCAGCGCCACCACTTGGGCGGCCAGCCACCGCCGACGAGGGTCGCGATGCCGGAAACGACGGCACTGACGCCGACGTAGATCCCGAGCAGGAACAGCGAGGTGAGCGGACGGAACACGATCAGCGCTCCGAGAACGACCACAGCGATGCCAACGACCAGGATCACGGCTGGCGGTGCCGATGCGAGCAACCTCGGTAACGCGGTGAGGTGCCAGCCCTGCCACCGGGCGGGTACTCGGGCGGTCACCCGTCGAAGAAGATCGCGTCTCGTCACCATCGCGGAACTTTCGGGCTTAGCTGTTACGTCGGGGATGGCATCCGCTGATCGAATCAGCTAGTGAACAATGTGCATCGCCTTCGCGGCATCCGTGATGCTGCCCGACAGTGAGGGGTAGACCGCGAACGCCCGGGCGATCTCGTCGACGTTGAGGCGGTGCTCGACCGCGATCGCGAGCGGGAAGATGAGTTCGCTCGCGTTCGGGGCGACGATCACGCCGCCGATGACGGTGCCGCTGCCGGTGCGTGCGAACAGCTTCACGAAGCCGTCCTTGATGCCCTGCATCTTCGCCCGCGGGTTGCGTGACAGCGGCAGCTTGTAGATTTCCCCCTGGGCGAGCCCCTCTTCGATCTGCTTCTGGGTCCAGCCGACCGTTGCGATCTCGGGCTGGGTGAAGATGTTCGCTGCCACGTTCCGAAGCTCGGTTGGGTTCACGGCGTCGCCCATCGCGTGGAAAATCGCAGCGCGCCCCTGCATCGATGCAACGGATGCCAGTGGCATGAAGTTCGTGCAGTCACCGGCAGCGTAGATGTTCGGTACTGAGGTGCGCGCAACGCGGTTGACGCGGATGTATCCGCCGTCGTTCATCTGCACGCCGGCCTCTTCGAGACCGATCCCCGCCGTGTTGGGGATAGCGCCGACCGCCATCAGGCAGTGGCTGCCCTCGACGGTGCGACCGTCGGACAGCGTCGCGACCACACCGTTTTCGGTGCGCACAACGCTCTGCGCCCGTGATTTGTTGAGCACGGTCATGCCGTTGCGCTTGAAGACCTTCTCGATCACGGCTGCCGCGTCGACGTCTTCACCCGGCAGAACCTGGTCGCGGCTGGAGATCAGGGTGACCTCTGAACCGAGTGCCCGGTACGCTGACGCGAACTCAGCACCGGTGACACCGGAGCCGACGACGATGAGGTGCTCGGGGCACGCCTTGAGGTTGTAGAGCTGGGTCCAGCTGAGGATCCGCTCGCCGTCGGGCATGGCCGACTCGAGCTTGCGCGGGCTTCCACCAACGGAAACGACGATGGTGTCGGCTTCGATCCGGTCGAAGTCAGTGCCACGACCGCCGCCCTCTGTGGACACGATGACGGCGTCAGGGCCGTCGAGTCGTCCGTCACCGGAGACGATGCGAACACCGGCCTGCTCGAGGTTGGCGCGCATGTCTTCCGACTGCTGGCGCGAGAGGCTCAACAGGCGCTTGTTGACTGCGGCGAGGTTGACGGTGACCTCGGGCTTCACGGCCTTCCCAGCGTCATTGCGGTTGAAGAACTGCACACCGAGCTCGGTGGCGCTGCGCACGGCGTTGGTTGCTTCCGCAGTGGCGATGAGGCTTTTCGAGGGAACCACGTCGGTGATGACCGCGGCACCACCGACTCCCTGACGTTCGATGAGGGTGACCTCGGCACCCAACTGGGCACCTGCCATCGCGGCGTCATAGCCGCCCGGGCCTCCTCCGAGTACAGCGATCCGTTGTTTGCGCTCGAACTCGTAGGTCATGACCCTATTCTCTCAGGTGGAGAGCACAGCCCAAAACCCGCGGGCCCCTGCCTTGGACGAACCACGTGATGCCCGCGTGCGGTCCGGATCCTGCCCGCTGGCCGGCGGCATCCGTTCGAATCGACGTCCGCGCTGGTCACGGCGAATAAGATGGCGGAATGTCAGATTTCTCAGTGAACCCGCTCGATGACCCGAGCGTGAACCCCTTCGACGTCGCAGCGACGGCAGCAGCGGAAATCGCCGCAGCAACCGGCGTTGCACAGCACGATATCGCCCTCACCCTCGGCTCCGGCTGGGGAAAGGCCGCCGACCTGCTCGGTGAAACAACGGCGACAATCCCCGCCGATGAGATCACCGGATTCTCGAAGCCAGCGCTCGATGGACACGTCGGGACTCTCCGCTCAATTCTGCTCGAGAACGGCAAGCGCGCTCTCGTCATCGGTGCGCGCACGCACTACTACGAAGGACACGGCGTCCGCAGGGTCGTCCACAGCGTCCGCACCGCGGCGGCAACCGGCGTGAAAACCATGATCCTCACGAATGGCGCCGGCGGCATCAAGGAGACCTGGTCACCCGGCACCCCGGTTCTGATCAGCGACCACATCAACCTGACCGCTGACTCGCCGCTCGAGGGTGCGACGTTCGTCGACCTCACCGACCTGTACTCGAGCCGGCTGCGCGCCGTGGCCCGCACCGTCGACGCCGGCCTCGATGAGGGCGTGTACTGCCAGTTTCGCGGCCCCCACTACGAGACACCGGCCGAAGTGCAGATGGCGAAGGCCATCGGCGGCCACATCGTCGGCATGTCGACCGCCCTCGAGGCGGTCGCCGCCCGCCAGGCCGGACTCGAGATCCTCGGCATGTCGCTCATCACCAACCTCGCCGCCGGTATCCAGAAGACGCCGCTGAGCCACGA
>JAZQRG010000281.1:0-1679 GCA_045629445.1 Mycetocola sp.
CCTCGCACTCATTTCGTTCGTCGTGGGACTCGCACTGGCTCTTTTGGTCGCGATCATGCGGCTCTCTCGCAACCGGATCGTCTCGAGCATCGCCCGCATTTACATCTCGATCATTCGTGGAACCCCGCTGCTCGTTCAGCTTTTCGTGATCTTCTACGGACTGCCATCGATCGGGCTCACGATCGACCCATGGCCGAGCGCAATCATCGCCTTCTCGCTCAACGTCGGCGGATACGCTGCCGAGGTTATCCGAGCGGCCATCCTGTCGGTGCACCAGGGACAGTGGGAAGCGGCATACACGATCGGTATGTCACGGACGCGAGCACTTCGCCGCGTGATTCTGCCTCAGGCCGCCCGGGTCTCCGTGCCTCCGCTGTCGAACACCTTCATCAGCCTCGTAAAGGACACCTCACTCGCGTCACTCATTCTTGTGACTGAGATGTTCCGACGGGCACAGCAGATCGCGTCATTCACCTCCGAATTCATGCTCCTGTATCTCGAGGCCGCCCTGATCTACTGGCTGATCTGCCTCGTTCTGTCATCGGGCCAAAGCCTGCTCGAAAAGAGGTTGGATCGCTATGTCGCTCACTAACCCCGGCACCGCCGGTGAAACAGTTCTCGACGTCACTGGACTGCGAAAGAGCTTCGGTAACAACGAGGTCCTCCGCGGAATCGACCTGTCCATCGAACGCGGCAAAGTTCTCGTGCTGATCGGCCCTTCGGGCTCAGGCAAGACCACGGTTCTTCGGTCGATCAACGGCCTTGAGATTCCGGAAGCCGGCATCGTCACCGCACCAGGCGGCATCCGTATCGATTACAGCGCCAAGCCGGCCAAGAAGGACATCCTCGCGCTTCGCGACCGCACCGCGATGGTGTTCCAGCACTACAACCTGTTTCCGCACATGACCGTGCTGGAGAACATCATCGAAGGATGCGTGCAGGTTCAGAAAATGCCGAAGGCACAGGCGATCGCTCAAGCTGAAGCGTTGCTCGCCCGCGTCGGTATGGCCGAAAAACGCGACGTTTATCCGTTCCAACTCTCCGGAGGGCAGGCGCAACGCGTCGGCATCGTTCGGGCGCTCGCTCTCAAGCCAGATCTGCTGCTCTTTGACGAACCGACGAGCGCGCTCGACCCCGAACTGGTTGGCGAAGTGCTCACCGTCATGAAGGAACTCGCCGACGAGGGCTGGACGATGCTCGTCGTCACCCACGAGCTCGCTTTCGCACGCCAGGTCGCCGACGAAGTGCTCTTCATGGATGAGGGTGTCATCGTCGAGCGAGGTGCTCCTCGCGACATTTTCTCCGCGCCACGAGAGGAGCGGACCCGGCAGTTCCTGCACCGTGTGCTCAACCCTCTGGATGACGAGTAACCCCCGCGCGGTTCCGCTGGACGCCGCCATGCTCGCGCTAAAGTGACCACCATGGGGCACGTTCACGCCCCGAGCGACGAGGAGCGTCACCATGAGCAACACCACCCCGGAATCGGGCAAAGAGATCCGCGACGGATCGACCCCGGAAACCAACGAGGCACCGACCGAAACGTCGACGTCCGCCGGTGACACCGCTGTGGCACCGACCGTCGAACCGGCGAACGCCGACCGCGAGATCGTCATCGACTATGGCTCCGCTGTCGACCCCGAATATGTCGAGGCCGATTACGTCGAACCCCAGACGGATGC
>JAZQRG010000282.1:0-2198 GCA_045629445.1 Mycetocola sp.
TGTCGCTGCCCGACAGGGGCTCGGTGAGGCCGAACGCGCCGATGACCTCGCCGCTCGCCATCTTCGGCAGCCACTCGTCCCGCTGCTCGGCGGATCCACAGACGCTGATCGAGCCCATCGCGAGGCCTTCCTGCACGCCGATGAATGTGGCCATCGACGCATCGACCCGCGCCATCTCCATTGCGACGAGCCCGCGGAGGACCGCTGAGTTCTCGAACGGCCGCACCTCCTCGAACGCGGACCGTGCGACATCCGTTTCGAGGAACGACGTGACGAGCTCGTGCGGGAACTCCGCGCGCTCCCAGAAGTCGTTGATGACCGGGCGCACCGTGGTCTCCATGTAGGTACGCACGCGCAGAAGCGCATCCTTCTCCCGGTCGGAGACGAGGCTTTCGAATCCGTAGAAATCACTGGCGAGGGGTTCAAACGACATGGGTGCTCCGTTGCGTTGTGGTCGGTCGTCCGCATGCTGTGGACTGGTTCGAAGCCTACGGATGCCGCGCGTGGCCACGCAATTGCTTGCCGTTTGGATCAACGGGGCGCGGATGCCGTCGGCTGGCTCTTGTAGGGTGTCGATGAACGTCTCCGCCCACGTTTCGTGTTCGTCGCCGTCCTCATCTCTCTAAGGATCCGTCCGTGCTGATTCCCCTTGCCAACACCCCGCGCGATTACGCCTGGGGATCGACGACAGCGATCGCCGAGGTGCTCGGCACTGAGCCCTCCGGTCGCCCGGAGGCAGAGCTCTGGCTCGGTGCACACCCCGGGTCGCCTGCGCGCGTCCTCGACCCCGCTGCCACCGAGGGAGCGACCGACCTCGCGAGCTGGGTGGAGCGAGACCCAGCCGCAGCCGGACTTCGCGAGCCTCGGTTGCCATTCCTGCTCAAGCTGCTCGCCGCGGATGCTCCACTCTCGCTCCAGGCCCACCCGTCACCGGAACAGGCCGCAGCCGGATTCGACCGGGAGAACGCCGCCGGTATCCCGCTCGACGCTGCGAACCGCAACTACAAGGACGCGTTCCACAAACCCGAACTGATTTACGCACTCAGCGAGACCTTCGACGCGCTCTGTGGATTCCGTCCCGTCGCAGCTGCGGCCGCCGACGTCGACGCACTGCTCGAGGTCCCCGGCCTCGCTGCGAGCGCGCTCGCCGAGCTGCGTCAGTTCCGCACCCGGTTGGATGGGCCCGACGCCGACGTTCTCCGCTCAACCGTCGAATACCTGCTCACCGAGGATGTGACCACGCTCGTTTCCGCTGTGACGGATGCCGCGGCATCCGCTCCAGAGACGCCAGCGGTTCGTACGGTGCGGCGGCTCGTCGAGTACTACCCGGGTGACGCGGGCATCGTCGTATCGCTGCTTCTCAATAGCGTGACGCTCAAGCGCGGCGAGGTGTTGTATCTGCCGGCAGGGAACATCCACGCTTACCTCCGCGGGTTCGGGGTTGAGCTCATGGCCGCGAGCGACAACGTGCTCCGTGGCGGGCTGACCCCCAAGCACATCGACGTACCGGAACTGCTGAGCGTGCTCGACTTCACCCCGTTGCCGGTTCCGTACCTCACGCCTGAACCAGCCGGAGCTGGCGCCGAACTCTATGCCCCCGACGTGCCCGACTTCGAGCTCGTCCACGTGGCAGGGCTCGGCGGCGAATCCACGCGACTGAACCTGCCTGGCCCGGCGATCGCCCTCGTGACCCGGGGGAGCGTGACCGTCACGGGCACCTCCGCCGAGCGCACTCTCGACCGTGGCGACGCGATCTACATCACGCCCGATGAGGGCCCGCTCACGGTGTCAGGGCCGGGTGAACTCTTCCTCGCCACGACGCGGCTGTAGGCCAGCCGAAGTCAGCCGACCAGCTCCTCGGCGGCGTCAGGGCAGCTGAACGTGCGCCGGTAGGCGTTCGGCGTGGTGTGCAGCACCTTGAGGAAGTGGTGGCGCATCACGGCTGACGAACCGAATCCGCTCTCGGCGGCGATCTGCTCGAGGCCCAGGTCGCTGCGCTCGAGCAAGTGCTGGGCACGGATCAGTCGCTGCCGGTTGAGCCACGCGGCGGGCGTGGCCCCGAGCTCGGCGCGGAATCGGCGGGCGAAGGTGCGCTCAGACATGAGAGCTTTCGCGGCGAGAACGTCGATGGTGAGGTCTTCGGCGAGGTTCTCCAGCATCCAGTCGGTGACCGCAGCGAACGAGTCGCTCTGCCGTTC
>JAZQRG010000283.1:0-1936 GCA_045629445.1 Mycetocola sp.
CGATCGTGCGTTGGGACTCGAGGTCCTGCAACGCGGTACGAAGCGACTGCACATGTCCCTTGGCTGCGGCAACCTCAGGAGAGTCGTCGGAACGCTCGGCGTTGCGCACGCTGCGCTCCCACGCCTCGTCGTCGAGTCCGTGGACAACCTCACCGGCCTGCAGTCGGACGAACAGGTCCAGTGCCTTGCGGCCGGAGACCGGCGGAGAGGTGAGTTGACCGACCCTCGCGCCTGCCGATTCCAATGCGTGCGCGAACGATTCGATCGCAGATCTGGTCGCCGAATCCACCATGGCGGCCGAGTCGTCGAGCCAGAGCCCGACCCGTAGCGCCCCGAGCGAGGTGACGCGAGATTCCGGAAGGACCAGTCGCCAGGCGGCGGCATCCATGCCCTCGGCGCCGGCGATCGCGGTCAAGAATCGATCGGCATCGGCTGCGGACCTGGTCATCGGCCCTACCACCGAGACGAACGGCTCGAGCAATCCGCCGTTCGGCCAGGGCATGTGGCCGAGCTTGGAGACGATCCCGTTCGACGGGCGGTGACCGAACAACCCACACCAGGCGGTCGGGATCCGGAGAGAACCGGCGAGGTCGCTACCGAAGTCGGCCACCGACAAGCCGGCGGCCACCGCGGCCCCGGATCCGCCGGACGAGCCGCCGGGGCTGCGAGTGGGGTCGAAGGGGTTGCGTGTCACACCGAACGCGTCGTTCGAGGCCTGATGATCCGCCAGATAGACCGGTACGTTGGTCTTTCCGAGGATCACCGCATCGGCCTCGCGCAGACGCCGCACCAACGGTGAATCCACAGACGCTGTGCGGGCATCGGATAATCTGCCGTGGGACGTGCGCATCCCGGCGGCATCGAAGCAATCCTTGATGGTCACCGGCAAGCCGGCCAGGATGCCCAGTGGTTCGCCTGCCCGACGCCGTGCATCGACGTCGCGCGCCGCCTTCCTGGCGCCGTCGGCGTCGAGGTCGACAACCGCATTGATCTCGCGACCGGCGGCACCCTCGATCAGGGCGAGTTCTCGTTCGACGAGCTCCGCTGCCGACAGCTCTCCGCCCGCCATCAGCGCAGTCAGGGCAGTGCCGTCGAGTTGGGTCAACGAGTCGAGTTCCGAGGCCGAGCTCACAGTGCTGCCACCGGCTGGTTCTGAGCGGAACTTTCTTGAAGCTGCGGCATCACCTCGGTACCGAACATCTCCAGTTGCTCACGCTGCTGCCCCGGGGACAGCCCGAGGGCATCCATCGCCACCGACAGCCGGGTCACACCCAGCGAATCACGGTATTCGGCAATCGTTTCCGCGACCTCGTCAGGAGTTCCGACCACATAGACCTTCTGTGCCATCGACTCCTCGAGGGTCGGGGCGTAGTCGAAGGGGGTCTTGTTCATGCCGGCGGGCGGATCGTAGGTGGCGAACCGGCCGTATGGAGACAGGAGCTTGGTCAGTTCGTCATGGCCGGGTCGGGCCAGCGCGACGGCCTCTTCGTGAGTGCGTGCGACATTCACGTGTAGTACCAGCATCTGTTCGTCACCGACTTTGCTCTCGCGGCCGAAGCCGTTGATGAGTTCGGTGTGCGCCTCCCAGGCTTGGCGAAGCCGCGAGATCGACTGTCGGGTGTACACGCCGATGTGTCCGTGCTCGGCGACATACGACACCGTCCGCGGCGAGGTGCAGGCCTGGTAGATCTCGACCGGTCGCAGTACGTTCGGAACCAGCGCAAGGTCCTCGACCACGCCACCCCGATCCGGGATCCCGGCCGGCGGGAACTGGAAGTGCTTGCCGCGGTGGCAGAACCGGTCCGACGCGAACGCGAGGCGGATGGCCGCCATCGCCTCCTCGAACGTGGCGCGGTTGATCTCTTCGGCCGACTCCGACATGGAATTGTCACCCGACTCGACGTTGGATCCGAAGGTCTGCAGTTCTCGCGGCACG
>JAZQRG010000284.1:0-7537 GCA_045629445.1 Mycetocola sp.
TCGACGGCGTAGAGCACAACGCACAGGATGCTCAGGGCGAGGTACACGAGGACGAGCCACCCTGGCACAGCCCACCATGGGTTCGGCACAAGGAGCCCGGCGGCGAACAAGGCGACTGTGGCAAGCCCGAAGGCCAGGGCACCGACCCGGGATGTCCGAGACTGCGGTTTCAGCCTCGGCCGAACTGCCCGCGGCTGTGGGTTCTGCCGTGGTGCGGCCGATCGGAAGGTCATTGGACCGATGCTAGCCGCCCGGGCGGGTCCGATGGCCGTCGTGACGCTCGAAAGCGCCCCGACCGGTGGTCGGCAGTGTCGCCCCGGGAGGAGGATCGTAGGGCACGCGCGCTATACGCGTGTGGAGGCGGCGTTTTTCCTCCCGAAACACACCGGAGTTGCCGCACACCCCCGCCGGGGGCCACAGCTCGTAGCCGGCCGACCGCCCCAGCCGTCCAGCAGGCCAGCCGCCGGCAGAGTCGCGCGCCGTCGCCCCGGGCGGAGAATCGTGCGGCCTGCGGGCTATACGCGCCTGGACCCCGGGTTTTTCCTCCCGAACCACACGGGAGGCACGACTCAAAGGCCCGAGCTACGCGCGGGGCTTCGTCCCACGGTGGAGCGCAACGATGCCGCCGGTGAGGTTGCGGTACTGAACCTCGGTGAACCCCGCCCCGCGCAACCACGACGCAAGTTCGCGCTGCTTCGGCCAGGCCTTGATCGAGTCGTTGAGGTAGTCGTAAGCGTCGGGGTTTGAGCTCGAGAGCTTGACCATCACGGGTGTCACACGCCCCAGGTAGAAGTCGTACAGGCTCTTCATCACCGGGTTCGGCGGGGTCGAGAACTCGCAGATGACGATGCGGCCACCCGGCTTCGTCACGCGGAACATCTCAGCGATTGCCTTCTTCGGCTCGACGACGTTGCGCAGGCCGAACGAGATCGTCGTCGCATCGAATTCGTTGTCGCCGAACGGCAGATCCGTGGCATCCGCCTCGACGAACTGCATGTTGCGAACGCGGCCGTACTTCTTGCGGCCGACCTCGATCATGCCGGGCGAGAAGTCAGCGGCGACGACGGTCGCGCCGGACTTGGCCAGCGAGGCGCTCGAGGTCCCGGTGCCGGCAGCGAGGTCGAGAATACGGTCGCCCGGGTGCGGGTCGACGGCACGCGTCGTGGCCACGCGCCAAAGCAGGTCGTTCCCGACGCTCATGACGGTGTTCGTGCGGTCGTAGTGCGTCGACACCTGGTCGAACATGGCCGATACCTGCGATGGCTGCTTGGAGAGATCTGCCTTGTTCATCCCCACAGTCTACGTCCGCCATCCGAAGCGAAGCGGGAGGACGCCGACCGGTGTGCGCGAGTTCCAACTGGCTCAGAGCCCGCTGAGCAGACCTCGGCAAACGGCTGGGAGCCCGACGCCGAGGCGTAGGCTTGAGAGGTGACTCAACCCGGCACAATCGCTCCGCATCCGCGCGTGCGGCACCTCACCGTTACGACCCACAAGGTCGACGACGTCCGCTCGCTCCTCCCCCTCGCCGACCAGACGAATCCGCTGCTGTGGCTTCGCCAGGGCTACGGCATCACCGGTATCGGTGAAGCACTCAGGCTCGAGTTCTCCGGCCCAACCCGCATGCGCGACGCGGCCCTGTTGTGGCGTGAAGTGGCAGCAGCGGCTGATGTTTCCGACGAGGTACGGATGCCGGGAAGCGGCCTTGTCGCGTTCGGCACCTTCGCGTTCGCCGATTCCTCCGCGAAGTCGAGCGTGCTCGTCGTTCCCCGCACGATCGTCGGTCGCCGCGATGGCATCAGCTGGGTGACACAGGTCACCGTCTCGGATTCGGACAGCTCCACCGAGACCGCACCACCGGCATCCGTCCCCCGCCGAACAGCGTTCGGCACCGAATACCGCATCGGTCTGACTCCGGGAGCGGAGAGCGCCGACGGCTTCAAGGCCCACGTCGCCGAAGCCGTCGATCACATCGTCGCCGGGGACGTCGACAAGGTCGTGCTGTCTCGCGACCTCACCGGACACGTGCCCGTTGGCGCAGACATCCGCCGGGTGCTCGCCGACCTCGCGCTTGGCTACCCCAACTGCTGGACCTACTCCGTGGACGGGCTCATCGGCTCGAGCCCCGAAACCCTCGTCACAGTGTCGGACGGCTCGGTCACCGCACGGGTGCTCGCCGGGACCGCCTCGCGAGGCCGCGACGCCGCGAGCGACAGCCAGGCCGCGACCGACCTGGTCTCGAGCGCCAAGGACCAGGACGAACACCGCTTCGCTGTGCAGAGCGTGCTCGACTCCCTGCGCTCACACACCGCGCACGTCACGACGAGCGAGGTGCCGTTCGCCCTCAAACTGCCGAACCTCTGGCACCTCGCCACCGACGTCGAAGGCACTCTGACCGACGACGCCACGTCGCTCGACCTCATCGACGCCATGCACCCAACCGCCGCTGTCGCGGGATCGCCCACCGACAAAGCGACGGCCCTGATCGACGAGCTGGAACCGTTCGACCGCGGTCGGTATGCCGGCCCGGTTGGCTGGGTCGGCGCTGACGGCGATGGCGAGTGGGCGATTGCCCTCCGAAGCGCGCAGGTCGAACCGAACGGCAACGTAACCGCTTATGCCGGTTGCGGCATCGTCGCGGAGTCGGTGGCCGAGAAGGAACTCGCTGAGACGAAAATGAAGTTCCGCCCGATCGTCGACGCCTTCGCCTAAACGACCGTCGACGCCTCGAGCCGCGCCTTCTGCTCGGCAACGTCGAAGTCCGCTGGCGGCCACTGCGGATCGATGGCGGTGAGCGCGTCGAGCAGCAAGCGCTGCACGGCAACCCGTGCGTACCACTTGCGGTTCGCCGGCACCACGTACCAGGGCGCGGTCTCTGTCGACGTGCGCTCGAGCACCCGCTGGTACGCCGCCTGGTAGTCCGGCCACATTTCCCGCTCGTCGATGTCCTGCGGGTTGAACTTCCAGTGTTTGTCTGGGCGGTCGAGCCGCTCAGCAAGTCGCTGCTTCTGTTCGTCGGGGCTGATCTGCAGCATCACTTTGACGACGCGCACGTTGCGATCGGCAAGTCGTGACTCGAAATCGAGGATGGCACCGAACCGTCGCTCGATCTCGTCCTCGCTGGCGAGCTTCCGCACTGCCCCGATCAGAACGTCCTCGTAGTGCGACCTGTCGAACACCCCGATGTATCCCGGTTCGGGTACGCGACGCTCGATCCGCCACAGAAAATCGTGCCTGCGCTCAGCCGCGGTCGGGGCTTTGAATGCGGTGAGGGCAACACCCTGCGGGTCAACCGACCCAACGACGTGCCGAACGATCCCACCCTTTCCTGCCGTGTCCATCGCCTGCAAAACGAGCAGCACGGCATCCGGTGCCCCGCCCTTCGACGCCGCAAACAGGCGCTCCTGCAACGAGCCCATCGTCACCGCGTCCGCTGCGAGCTCCTGCTGCCCCTCCTGCTTGCCACCGATGAAACCTGGAGTGGACTTCGGATCGACATCGGCGAGAAGAAAGTCGCTCCCAACCCGGAGGAGCGGTGCGGGGTCTGTCGCCCAGCCCGGAGCGGCAAGCTTCTTTCCGACTGCGCTTTTCTTCGACGGTGCGCTCTTCTTGGTCGACTTCTTCTTCTTGGCCATGGGGCCAGTGTGTTCCTCGCGGCGGGCCAGCTCAAGTGCCTGCGTGAGAAAACCCGGTGAGTTAGCGCGGCAGCGGGACTTCGATGAGAGTTCCGGATGCCGTCGGCGCGGTCAGCGCCTGATCAAGCGCCGCACGAGTGGTCGCCTTGACGTAACCCCAGCCGTACGCCGCCGCGAGGGCTTCGAGGTTGACCGACTGTGGGGTGTAGAGCACACGGTCGATGTCGGCTTTCTCCGCGGCCTGTGCCACCTCGAGGCCGTCAAAGATCGTGCCGCCACCATCGTTTCCGACGATGACCTGGATTCGTGGCATCCGTTCGCCCGCCGCCTGCAGAAGCGATCCCGCATCGTGGAGCAGCGACAGGTCGCCGAGGAGAACGCGAGTGACGCCCGAACCGGCCTGCTGGCTTGCGCTCGCGATACCGAGTGCGGTTGAGACGGTTCCGTCAATGCCGGCGAGGCCGCGGTTGGAGTGCACCGCGATCTTCTTGCCCGGGACCGCCCCGTCGACGTCGCGGATGAGGCGAGACGCCCCGAGCACGAGTCGATCATGGGGCCAGGTCGCGCCCCACACCGCGAGGGCGAGCGTTCGGCGATCAACCGGCGCCCGCACGGCGCCAAACTCCGCCTTCACGTAGGCGAGCCTTGTCGCGGGGTCGTGAGAATGCGCGGCCTCGAGATCGGGAGCGACGTCGGTGGATGCCGCGTCGACGAGCTGCCTCGACGCGGTGATCCACGAGCCGAGCCAGGCCCGGTCGATTCCGCCGTCGACGACATTGGCTGCCCCGACGATGTGGGCGGCGCGGCGACCAGGGTTGTAGACCTCATCACCGGTGGGCGCGACGACGATGACCTCGACTCCATCAGTGGAGAGCAGTGCTGGCACCTGCCTGCTGAGGGTGGGGTGCCCGAAGACGACAGCACGTTCGACCCTGCCACCAAACTCGGGTTCACCGAGGAGCGCACGGTAGGCGACGATGACATTGCGTCCGAATCGGGCGCCGCTGGAGACCTCGGCGAGAAGCGGCCAGCCACCGGCGTGCGCGAGCGCCTCGGCGACCGGGCCGGCGCCATGCCCGGCGATGACGACTGTGCGTTTGGAGCGATCGAGCAGGATGCCGGGCCGGGTGACCCGGGTGTTCCCCGGTGCGACCGCGGCATCGGCAGCTGAAACAGTGGTCGTTGGTGCGCCCGGCGCCCGATCCGTGATCGGACGAGACAGTGGCTCGCGCAGCGCAAGATTGAGGTGAACCGGCCCGGCACTCGCGCGGCCGGCACCGAGCGCAGCGTCGACGGCCAGCCGGCCAAGCACGCGCGCGTCGTGAAGCTCGCTCGTCGCCCCCGTCGGGGCGGCGACGTCGCGTGCAAACCGTGCAGCTTCGCCGAAGATACCGACCTGGTGAGTGGTCTGATTCGAACGGATGCCACGGAGTTCGTCAGGACGGTCTGCCGTAATCAGGATCAGCGGAACGTCGGAGGAGTGCGCCTCGAGTACGGCGGGATGGAGGTTCGCCACCGCGGTGCCGCTCGTGACGATGACGATCGCGGGGTTCCCCGTCTCGATCGAAAGACCGAGCGCGAAGAACCCGGCGACCCGTTCGTCGATACGAACGTGGAGTCGGATCTCACCCGATCGTTCGAGCGCGGCCGCAGCGAGGGCAAGGGCCTGTGACCGGGAGCCCGGGCACACAACGATGTCGGTGACACCGTTCCGAATGCATTCCTCGAGAAGTGCGAGCGAGTAGTCGGTTGCCGGACTGGCGTCAGGCATCCGCCCTGCCCGAGTCATCAGGCTTCTGCTTGGGGTCAGGGGTTTTGTCCGGTGTTGGCTTGCTTCCGTCTGGCTCGGTCGGGTCTTCAGCGTCAGAATCGAGTGCTGCCAGCTCTTCTTCGAGCTTGCGGATTCTCTCGTCCTGCTCCTTGTCGCGGCCGAGGGTGCCGATGAAGGCCGGGTCGTCGTCGGGGGCGAGGCGCGGACGGGCGACCTGGGCAACCCGGGCACGGCCCACAGTGAACCAGAGGATCAAGCCGAGAACCGGCAACAGCAGGATGACGGCGAGCCAGACAGGTTTCGACAGACCGCGAACACGTTCGTGCGCCATCATGGCGCAATCGATCACGGCGAATATCGTTGCGACTACCACCGCAACGACGAGAATGACTAGCCAACGCATACCCCTCATCGTAGCCTTCAATCTGGGAAAACCCCCGGCGAGCAGGAACCCGCGACCCAAGGGACGCGCCGTCCTCCCAGACTTCGCCACCTACACTTGAGACCGTGAAAAGCATTCCCCCGGTTGTGACGTACACGGTGCTCCGCCTGCTCGCATTCGCCGTGCCCCTTGCGGTGCTCCTTCTGCTGGGATTCGAGCCGTGGATAGCGGCCGTTCTCGCCGCAATCATCGGCCTGAGCCTGTCGTACATCGTCCTTCGGCGTCCGCGCGAGCAGGTCGCAAGCAGCCTCTATGAGCGCAGGCACGGCAACCACACGCCTGACACGGCGGACGAAGATGCCGAAGACGCTCACACCGATTCTTCAGCGAGCACAGGAACAACCCCCGAAACGACGAAAACGGATGCCGAAGCATCCGTTTCCGATTCGCCAACCGAGCGCTGAACTACTTCCAGAGCGCCCAGAACAGGGCGATGCCGTAGAGCAACTGGGTGAGACCGGTGAGCTTGAGCGCGAGGATGTACTCCCGTGCCGTGCGTGCCGTTGCAACGATGATTGCGGCGGGCAGCGCCGCAAGCAGTGCGAAGAGCGCGAACCACGCGATCGGGTAGAGCAGGGCAATCCAGGCCGCGATGCCGAACGGGACCAGTAGGCACAGGATGTACAGCACGCGGCTCGGGACAGTGCCGAGGAATGTCGTGAGTGTGCGCTTGCCTGCGGCGCGATCCTGCGTGATGTCGCGGATGTTGTTGACGATGAGTGTCGCGACCGAGATGAGGCCGACGCCGACGGCGCCGAGCCACGCCTCCTGGGTGAGCGCCATGATCTGCACAAAGGTGGTGCCGAGTGTGGCGACGAGTCCGAAGAAGATGAAGACGAAGAGCTCGCCGAGTGCGAGGTACCCGTACGGGCGCTTGCCCCCGGTGTAGAACCAGGCCGCCACAATCGCGACAGCGCCGACGGCGAGCAGCCACCACAGCTGGGTGAGAATCGTCAGGGTGATCCCGGCGACGGCCGCGATGCCGAAGAAGATCAGTGCCGCCGTCAAAACGGCCTTCGGGGTCGCCTTGCCGCTGCCGACGAGCCGGAACGGGCCGACGCGGTCACGGTCGGTGCCGCGGATGCCGTCGGAGTAGTCGTTCGCGTAGTTCACGGCGATCTGCAGGCTCACGGCGATGACGAGGCACAGCAGCGCTCGGACCCAGTGGTACTCACCCGGGTCGCTCGCCGCGATCGCTGCACCGGTGCCGACGAGTACGGGCGAGACCGACATCGGCAGGGTCGGGATGCGTGCACCGGCCACCCAGTCGCTGAATCGCGCCGGGCGGATGTCCGCGTAGACGCGTGCCGCCGGGTTGCCACTTTTGCCCTTGCGCTTCGATGCTGCTGGTGCCGTCGGCGGCGTGAGTCTCTGCTGTTTAGCTGCCACCTGGCAACCTCCCTCTGTCCGGGAAGGAGTTTACAGGGAGGACCGGCGACGGATGTTTGTTCGCTCCTGGCAAACGGGAGAGGGCATTTTGTTTTGCTCAAACCGGTGTTAATATGATGTCCACAAGTTGAGCCTGACCGGCTCAACTTCTCAAATCTCACAGTGAGCCAGTGAAGCAAAGGAGACAATTCTTATGGCACTGAACTTCGATCCGTTCCGCGAACTCGACCGCGTCACCGATTCCCTGCTTCGGCACGGACCCCGTCTGATGCCCGTTGATCTCTACCGGGAAGGCGACCGTTA
>JAZQRG010000285.1:0-3560 GCA_045629445.1 Mycetocola sp.
CCGTCGGCGTGCACGATGCTGCGCACGATCGACGGGACCAGGACCGCACTCAGGACGCCACCGGCGATGATGACGTAGAGGGTGTTTGGCAGCTGGTTGGCCACTCCGAACGCGTCAGCGCTCCGTGAACCGACGAGTCCGATCGTCGATGCCAGAAGCATCGCCTTCACGAAGCCCAGGAGGCGGGAGACCATCGTTCCCGATGCCAGGAACAGGCTGGCGCGGCCGATGCTGCCGTCGTCGGTTTTCTTACTCATTGCCACTTTCGGGAGGCGTGGGCTCGGCCTGTGAAGGACGGCGCTTGCGGATCGTACGGATGAGGCCACCGAGGAACAGGGCGACGATCAGACCGCCGATGACGGCAGCCCCGATCCCCTCCCAGTCGGCGCGGACGCTGACGGGAACCTGCACGCTGCCGCCGATGACGGCGTTTTGCGGCGAGTAGAGCTGCACCCGCACCAGAACGTCACCGTTGCCGAGTCGAGCCTGCACGGGCACGCGAACGGTTTCACGGGAGTTGGCGGGGATGGTCTGAGTCACAGCGGCATCGACGCTGAGCTTGAGGCTCGAGGTGGATGCCTGAAGCACGACGGTAACCGGAAGGTCGAAGTCGTTGCGCACGGAGAATGGCAGCGACGTCTGGTTGCTCACCATGTTGATTTGCGTTGTCGCCGTGATCGAAACGGAGTCGAGGATGGCGGTTGTCTGCTCTTCGTGCTCCTGGACGGCGGCGTCCCAGTCGGATGTGTTGTCGCGCCAGGACACCGCAAGAAGCGACAGGATCTCCGCCCGCTCTTCGCCGGTGAGGAGAGTCGGGTCGTCGAGAACCGTGGCGAACGACGCAATTTCGGCCTCGCGCGCGCTCATGCGAGCGACGATCCCCGTGCGCTCGGGTGCTTCAGGCAGGTCGGCAACCGTGACCGTGGCCGGAGCGGCGGACGCGGCTGAGCCGAGGGAACGACTGGCGACGAGCGGGAGCGTTCCCAGCGCCGCGAGGGCGTCGGTCAAACGCGCCGATGTCGGCGGCCAGCCGCGGTCGAGGGTGAGCACGAGCGTGCGCTCGGGCGCTGAACGTTCCGAGCCGACGACCATGAGTTGAGCGGCAAGGTCCGCGAGGGCATCCTGCTGTTCATCGGTACTGAGGGCGGTGGCAGCAGCCCGAAGAGCCTCGGATGCGACGGCGTCCGAAACGATGAGCGCAGCGTCGCCAACGCGTGCGGCTGCCCCTGGCGTGTATGACGTCGTGGTTGCGACGTTGCCGGAGGAGACGATCGTCGAGGTGGCTCCGGATGCTGCAAACACGGGCAGGTCGGTGGAGACCACGGTGTCGTCAGCTGGCCACACCACGCCGGTTGTTGTGTATGGCCAGTCGGTGAGTTCAGCGAGGGTCGGCACCGGTGTCTCGTCCGGGGTCGGAGTGGGGTCAGGCGTCGGAGTTTCCGATTCGCCGGGGATCTCTTCGGCCTCCGGCACTTCCTCGCCACCGTCGGCTGTTTCGGCGGCGAAATTCTCTGGATTGAGGCCGAAGAGAAGCGACGTTGGGCTCAGCAGGGCCGGCATGCCAGCCTGGGCCTGCACAGCCGGGTCCGCATCCGCGTACTGGAGGGGGAACGTTTCGTTGGTGGCACGCGACAGCCGGTCGAGCCACGCAACGGCCGATGGTGGCGCTGAGGAGCCCAGCGCACGAATCGACGCGATGACCATCGGATCGATTCCAAGTGCGACCGGTCGATCAATGACGCCGTCCAGTTGCTTCGTGAGCACCCCGCCGGGCGAGGTGTAAAACGCGAGCGCATCCGCCGTGAGCAGGCCCGTCGTTCCCGGCGGCGCGGTAATCGGCATGACAACCGCGATTCCCAGCGGAGTGGCGGAGGCATCCGGGCTATAGACAACGGTGTCGCGTGCTTCCACGACGGTTTCGGCGCTCGTGAAGACGGCATCGAGCGGATACACGCCTGCGGCGGGAAGCGCGAGCGACTCGGCCGTGACCTCGAGAGGTGTGACGGTGTGGCTGGCGCCGGGGGCGAGTGCGGGGATCGGAATGGTGGCGACCGTGTGCTCGGTTCCCGAGTCGGCGGACAGGTCGAGCCACTGAGTGAGAGCGGAGCGGGAGGTGAGCGGATCGGGACCTGACTGGAGAGTGAGAGAGCCGTCGGCGACCGTAACCGCTGTGCTGTTCTCAACCGTGATTGTCACGGCCATCGTGGCGCCCGCGCCCAGGAAACTCGCCGACTGCCGGATCGAGACTGAGACGTCCTCGATCGGAACGGCTGCGGGCGCAGCCATCGGCGCAGCACTGGTTGCTGGCTCAACAGCGATCGCTCCTGGAGCGGTGCCGAGGGACAACAAACCGACCACGGTGGCCAGGAGCGCACGGATGGTCAGCGGCAGTCGTTTCTGTGTCATAGGCGTCGGCCGGCGCACAGGAATCCACGTGCCAGCATCGATCGATTCTATGGGGGGACGCTGGACGGATGCTCTCAGCGCGCGGAGAAGAACCGATCCACCCTCACGGTTCGAGTTTGCTGGCCCGGTTCCAGTCGGCGATCAGTCGGTCTTTACGCCAGCGTCTCCACGCCCGGATTTGTCGTTCACGATAGTAGGCCTCGTCGATTCTTTCGTGCCACTCGACGAAGACGAGCTGCAGGGGCAGCCGCTGCGCCGGTGACCGGACCCCGAACTCCGTCACACCAGGCTCGAATCGTTGGGAGAGGTTCCAGCTGGTGCCGGTGTAGAGCCTGCCGTCAGCGCCGCGCAGGATGTACACGTATGGCATCAGTCCAGCGTGGCCAGGTGAAACCACCAACGCCGGTTAGCGTCGACGCCGTGGGAAACCCGCCAGTTCGCCCGCCGTGGGGAGGAAAACCGTCACGGCACTCTGTCCGTCGTGGCTTAGGGCGCGAGGGTTCCCAGCATCGTCCACACCGTGCGAGTGAGGTCCGGGTGCTCAAGTGCGATTGCC
Source organism: Mycetocola sp. (assembly GCA_045629445.1). GTDB lineage: Bacteria > Actinomycetota > Actinomycetes > Actinomycetales > Microbacteriaceae > Mycetocola_A. Next base: position 2,963 of record JAZQRG010000285.1, read on the forward strand.
CGAAGCAGATCATATTCCAGTTGAGCTATATTCTTGCGGTGCACCGCAGCATCCGCCAGATCGCTGCGGGCAGCGTGCTTGGCCATGGCGTATTGCGCGGTCATTCCCTGTGCATCGAGGGCGTCAGCGCGAAGTTCAAAGACGACGAGTTCGTCGATCGTCGGTAGTTCATGGATGAAGTCGTAGGGGTCCTCACCGGCCCGACAGCGGTGTTCGATGAGCACGTCGAGCTCATACCTCGCATAGCGGCGCAGTTCGTCGAGGTCCATCCTGGCCATCGTCATCGCGCCTCCTTCGGTCGTGTGCCGCGATCGCGTTAAAGGGTACGCGAGGATCGCGCGGGGCGAAATATGCGGATGCTTCGCGCGGATTCCGCCGATATGTCTGCCCGCGTGTAACGATGGGGCATGGACCAGAAACCGCTCGCCAGCAGCACCCTGCGACATTTTCATGGCATCCTCGAGGCCGAACGGGCGGGTATCCTCGAGCAGCAGGATCACGTAGCGGCGTCGCTCACCGAAGTGCGCGAGGCTCGCGACGGCGAACAGGACGATGAACACGATCCGGAGGGACCGACGCTCACCGCTGAGTGGTCGCG
>JAZQRG010000286.1:0-1667 GCA_045629445.1 Mycetocola sp.
TCCAACTACCGGGTGCTGCCCACATCAAGAAAGGCGAGCTGCTGTGCCGCCTGATCCGAAGCTGCTGCCGTGTACACGACTATGCGCAGGTCCTCCTCCGAGTCGGTGAGTACGTCGCAATCGAGGGTGACATCCCCGAGGACGGGATGGTGAACAGTCTTCTTCTCAGCTCCGAAGGTCTGAGGCACCGTCGATGCCCATCGTCGTGCGAAGTCTTCCGAGTCGCGTCGCATCTCCTCGACGAACCGACGGAACCGCACATCGTGCGGGTACCGACCATAAGAGATCAACACGTCCGAGACCAACGCATCCTTGAACCGTTCCCGGTGGCCCAGGTCCGGCACGTGGTGCAGGCCGTCGTGGAGGAAAACCGACGCGACAAGGTTCTCACCGAGCTCGGACACGCTGGAGCCGTGGAGGGCAACCCACAGAGGATTTCTCGCGAGAAGAGTCCACGCAGCGTCGTAGACCGCGACCGGACAGCCGTGAAGCTGCCGGGTGATTCGCTGGACGCCCGCGGGGATGTGTTGGGAGACGAATTGCTGGCTCGGCGGATGGAGACCGGCCGCGAGATACAAATGTTCCCTGTCGTGCCGCGAGACCGAAAGTGCTCGGCACAGCGCCGCCACCACCGGAGCAGACGGCCGGTCAGCACGCCCCTGTTCCATCTGCACCAAGTAGTCCACCGACAAGTTCGCCAGCGCGGCGACCTCTTCACGTCGTAGTCCTGGAACCCTTCGACGCCCCCCGGCCGGATATCCGACGTCCTCGGGCTGCGTGCGGTCACGAAGACCGCGAAGGGCTTTGGCTAATGGTGTCGGCACCCCACCATCCTCCCCCGGGCGCTTCAGAAGTGGGTAGTGCTGGCAGTACCACGACTCGGCGCGCCTTCCTCGCCTCCGCGAAGCGTCATAGCTTTCTCGACAACGAGCGGCACCCCTCCGAGGTGTCGCCGTCCGCTCCAAGGAATCAACATGACGAACACGCAACTCACCGCACTGCAGTTGGCCCAGCAGTTCATGAACGCCTTCGCGGGTCGCGATCCCGAAGCGGCGACCGCGCTCCTCGCTGAGGACGCCACCCTGACGATTGCACTGGGGATCGATGGCTCTCCCGCCCCCTGGTACGTCTTCGAAGGACAGACGCAAGTCCGCGGATACATCGAGGCGGTAGCAGCCAAGTTCGATCGGGTTGCGTTCCTCGATCAGGAGTGGCACGCCAGCTTGGACGGTCGCACTGCGTTCATGGAGGCACGCGGTGACATCCTGTCATCCGCGGAAGGGCTCGAGTACCGCAACGTGTACGTGTTCAAGGTCGAGGTCAGCGAGGGCCTTGTCGCCCGCGTCACCGAGTACGCGAACCCGGTCACCTACGCCAACCTCGGCATCAAGGACAGCGAGGCCGAGGCCGCAGCTCGCTGACGCAGTGAGCCTTGTGAGTGTGACCCCAGGCCGGAGCACACCTTCGGCCTGCGGTCACACCACCGCGCATGGACTGCGCGGCTTTCCACCTGCAGGATTGGCGCGACTCGACGACCAAGGGGACTGCCCCGAGTTCGGTTGACACCTGACCTCTGATGTTTCGACCTCAGGCGGAAGGATGTCACCCAGCGCTCCAGCAGCTGCCCGGCCGGCAGTGGCGACGGCAGACGCCCTCGGCACGCGCCC
>JAZQRG010000287.1:0-7350 GCA_045629445.1 Mycetocola sp.
TGCAGTACGCACTGTTCCACGAGGCAACGCAGCTCGTCGAAGAGGGGGTTGCGACTCCGGAAGACATCGACACGATCGTGCGGACCACGTTCGGGTTCCGCCTCCCGGTCTTCGGCCCGTTCGCGATCGCCGACATGGCCGGTCTCGACGTCTACTCGTTCTGCTACGCCTCACTGCAGACCCGCTGGCCCGAGCGCTTCGCCACCCCCGGCTCGCTCAAAGAGCTCGTCGATGCAGGCAAGTTCGGCACCAAGACCGGCGCCGGTTACCTCGACGTTCCTGCCGAGCGCACCGCCGAGCTGATCGCATACCGCAACAAGGCGTACGTTGCCATCAAGAAGCTCATGGACGAGCTCGGCCCCGCCCCTATTCACTCCGCGAACTAGACACGATCGGACACGACATGGCAACACCATTCCCCGAATCCCGCACCGTGGTCCTCACGGGTGCTGCGTCACCCCGAGGCATCGGGCGCGCCTCAGCGCACTACCTCGCAGAACTGGGCTGGAATATCGGCATCATTGACCTCGACGCGGATGCCGCAGCATCCGTCGCTCGAGAAATCGCCGAACAGCACGGAGTCGTCGCTGCCGGCGCCGGCGCCAACGTCGCTGACGAGGCGCAGGTACGTGCTGCGTTCGATCAGCTCGAGTCGGAACTGCCCCAGATTGTCGCCCTCGTGAACCTCGCCGGTGTCTCCTCGCCCGTCCCGTACCTCGAGGTGACGGCCGACGAGTGGAACCGCGTTCTGGGCATCAACCTCAACGGTGTGCACTTCGCGACGCGTCGTGCTGTCGAGTCGATGGTGAAGAACGGCGTCGGCCGAGTCGTCAACCTCTCGTCGGTCTCAGCCCAGCGCGGTGGCGGCACGTTCAGCAAGACGGCGTACTCCGCGGCCAAGGCGGGTGTCATCGGCTTCTCGCGCAGCGTTGCTCGTGAGCTCGGCCACGACGGCATCACCGTCAACGTCATCTCCCCCGGCCCCATCGACACCGACATCATGGGCGGGACCCTGACCGACGAACGCAAGGAAGCCATGGCATCCGATGGCGTTCTTCCGCGCATCGGTACCCCGCGCGACATTGCCGCCGCCATTTCCTACCTCATCAGCGAGGACGCCGGATTCGTGACGGGTCAGACCCTGAACGTTGACGGCGGCCTCTACATGCACTGAGGCTCGCGATGATGACGGGAACCACCGGCCCCTGGTCCAAGGGGCGCATTCTCTTCCTCGCCCTCGGGATCATCCTCGTCGGCGTCGGAATCTGGTTACTCGCGCCGAGCATATTTGGCTGAGCGCTCCAACCGCCTGCACGCGCCGCGCGCGGGATTCACATCGAATAGACCTCAAAGGAGAGTAGTTTGTCCGCCCTAAACCCCACTGCCGGCATTGATCCCAATGCCCACAGCCCGGCACTCAAGTCGGCGATTTCCAAGGCGGCTCGGCACCTCATGCCGATGCTTGTCATCCTCTACTTCGTTGCGTTCCTCGACCGCACGAACATCGGCTTCGCCGAAGAGGCCCTGTCGATGGACCGTGGCATCTCCCAGGGCGCGTTCGCGCTCGGCGCGGGAATCTTCTTCATCGGCTACGCGATCTTCGAGATCCCGAGCAACCTGTTGCTGAAGAAATTCGGAGCGCGGTTCTGGCTTGCCCGGATCGCGATCACGTGGGGAATCGTGGCGGCGGCGTTCGCCTTCACCACGAACGACACGATGTTCATCATTTTGCGGTTCCTCCTCGGTGTCACCGAGGCCGGACTGTTCCCCGGTGTCATCATGTTCCTCGCGGAGTGGTTCCCCAACAAGGTGCGCGTGCAGATGTTCGCGATCTTCTACCTGGCACAGCCGTTCTCCCAGATGCTCGGTGCACCGCTCAGCGGTGGCCTGATCAGCTTCGGTGACACCCTGACGCCGTGGCACGGCTGGCAGGTGATGTTCTTCGTCGAGGGCATGTTGGCGGTGGTCGCCGGCATTGCCGCGCTCTTCTTCCTCGTGAATAGTCCGCAAAAGGCGAAGTTCCTCAACCAGGAGGAGAAAGACGCGTTAACCGAGGTGATGGCCAGAGAAGACACGGTCCGCACCGAAGACGGCCCGTCGGGCATCTGGCGCGCGATGTCGAGCTGGAAGGTGTGGTACTTCACCATCATCTACTTCTGCCTCCAGATCGCCGTCTACGGCACCACGTTCTACCTCCCCCAGCAGGTCTCCGGCCTCATCGGTCAGGATGTCGGCTGGCAGGTTGGACTTGTCTCGGCTATCCCGTGGCTGGTCGGTCTCTTCGCCTGCTACATCGTCGGACGCCACGCGTCGACCATCAAATTCCGACGCAACTGGGGCTCGCTGTTCTACATCTTCACCGGTCTCTCGATCTTCGGCTCGGCCTGGGCCGGCGCGAACAACCTTCCGTTTGTCGGAATCCTGTTCATCACGCTCGCCGTCGCCAGCTTCCTCTCCGTCGGACCGATCACCTGGTCGTACCCAACGGCGTTCCTCACCGGAACGGCAGCTGCTGCCGGCATCGGCCTGATCAACTCGCTGGGTAACCTCGGTGGTTTCGTCGCACCGATCATGCGGACGGGCATCAACGAGAACGTACCGACCGACAGCGGAATCTGGGGCATCGTTTCGCTCGGTGTCTTCGCGTTCCTCGCGGCAGCAATGATGTACTGCACGCGGTTCTTCAGGGCCCGCGCAGACGCTCTGCTCGAAGAGGCTCCTCCGGGCCACTAACGCGAGCGAAACCGGGTCGGTTCCTTCGGGGGCCGACCCGGTTTTTCGTTGCGCCGGCGGCGGATGCCGCGGTGCGCCCGCCCGGCCGGCAGTGTCGCCCCGGGAGGAAAAGCCGCGCGTCCAACGGCAATAGCGACCTGGACCCCACGAATCTCCTCCCGAAGCACAGCTACTGGTGGTAATGACGCACGCTGAGTCGCCAATGGCGCGGCGGGGACGAGGGAAGAGTGAGCGCCACTCGATCCGTCCCACAAGGTCGTTCGCGCAATCGAGTCGGCCCGAAGGGTCGTTCAACCCGCACACGAACAACCTTTGAGGCCGAATGGATGGCAGCAACGACCATTACCGCCCAATCGAACCGAGACGGCATCCGTTCGGGCAAGTGTCACCACGCTCTGCCGGCGCCCCACCGCGGGTGCCGCCAAGGACTGTCAGCGCCGCTACGGGAGGAAAAGCCGAGGGCTCGAAGGCAATAGGAACCTCGACCCCACGATTCACCTCCCGAAGCACCGCCAGCCGCGGCAACGACCCTTTACCGCCCAACCTAACCGCAGCGGTGCCGGTCAGCGCGTGTGCGCGACCGAACGGGCGCGCGCACGCACCTTCTCGATGTGGTCCCGCATCGCACGAGCGACGGCATCCGGGTCGCCCGTCCGAAACGCCTCGATGATGTGCGTGTGCTCGTCGACAGCATCCTCGGCGTCAGTCACACCGCTCAGCACGGTCTGGCGCATGCGGTGAACCCTCGTCGAAATGACCTCGGACATGTCGATGAGGAACGGGTTGTTCGTGCCCTCGAAGATCAGGTGGTGAAAGTTCCAGTCAACGGCGAAATACTCCCGCAACAGCGCAACCGAGAGAGTGCCGGATGCAGCGGCCGCGCGCACGCGTTCGGTCACCTTACGGTGCTCGTCGAGCGCGGCCTCGAGCAGCGGTACGAGTTCCTCCGAGTGGCGCGCCGCAAGCGCCGCAGCGCCGCCCTCGAGCACAATTCGGGTGTCGAAGAGCGACTCCAGCTGGCCGTCGGTGATCTGCGGGGCGACGCGGTAGCCCTTGAGCGGCTCACGCGTAACGAGGCCAGTGCGCTCGAGTTGCACGAGTGCCTCACGCACCGGGGTCGGCGAGACATTGAGGTCGCGCGCGATGGCGTCGATCGAGAGCCGGGTTCCCGGTGCGACAGTCTGACTGACGAGCATGTCGAGGACGAGGTCGTAGACCCGGTCCCTGAGCCCTTTGCGCTCAATCACCCCCGTCTGTCCAAGCGGGTAGGTGGTTTCAGACATGGGTTCTCCTCGGCGGTCCGCTCTCGACAATATCAGCGCCGTCGGTGCCATTCGCGGCATCCGCCGCCTCATTGAGGATCTTGCGAACCGCGTCTGGGTCGTGCGCAAACCGCCCGAGGAAGATGCCGTCGACGCTGTCGGCGATCGTCGTGAGCAGCCCGGGGCCTGCGCTGCCCCCGTAAATCACGGCAGAGCCAGGGAAACCGGCCAGCGAGCCGACATGCTCACGCAGCGCCGAGCACACCGCCCGGATGTAGTCGGCCGAAGCGGGTTCGGCGGCGCCAATCGCCCAGTGCGGCTCGTACGCCACGATGACGCGGCCGCCGTGACCAGCGGCCCGGCTCGGCTCGAGCGCGGAATCGATCTGGGCGATGCAGTCGGCGATCGCTTCCGCTTCCGTGCTGCGGACGGCCTCCCCGATGCACAGCACCGGGTCGAGACCGTTGCGCAGCGCGGCATCCGTCTTCCTGGCAACGATCTCGTCGGTCTCGCCGAACAACCGCCGCCGCTCGGCATGTCCAACCTCAACGACGCGGCAGCCCAGCTCGGCGATCTCCGCCCCGCTGACCTCGCCCGTGTATGCGCCCGAGTCCTCGGTACTCAGGTCCTGGGCCCCGACGAGGGCAAGCGGGCCGAACGCGTCGAGCGCTGCCGGCACCGACAGGTAGGTCGGGATGACGAAGAGCTCGACGCTGCCGTTCGCAATCGCGGGGTGTTCCCCGGCAATCGCGGCAACGGCACGACTCCACTCCACAGTGCGGGCGTGGCTGAAGTACATCTTGTGGCTCACACCGATCAGAAATCGGGGCGCACCGCCAGCGGGCATCAGACGCCTTCGTAGCTGCAGATCTCCTGCACCTTGTCGTTCGATGCGCTCGACTCGTCGAAGGTGTACGTCAGCCACTCACGCACCAGGCGGCGTGCGAGCTCGATGCCGACGACGCGCTGGCCCATGCACAGCACCTGCGCGTTGTTCGAGAGCACAGCCCGCTCGACCGAGAAACCGTCGTGTGCGGTTACCGCACGAACACCGGGGACCTTGTTCGCCGCAATCGCGACGCCAAGGCCGGTGCCGCAAATGAGGAGGGCACGGTCTGCGTCTCCCCTCGCCACCATTTCAGCCGCAGCGATCGCGATGGTCGGGTAGTTGGTGTGCCCGTCAGCGTTCACGCCGACATCCGTGACGGATGCCACGAGGTCATTAGCCTCGAGGTCGGCCTTGAGCCGTTCCTTGTATTCAAATCCAGCGTCGTCACAGCCGACGACAATGCGAAGTGCGCTCATGAGATGCTCCTGTTTCTACGAGGTGTTTAGTGGTCGGATGCCGTCGGCAACACGTCGAGGACGGCTGCGGCGATCATCGCGAGGGAGAGTGCGCCTGGGTCAACGACACCGAGCGCCTTGTCACCGTGGGACCTGGCCCGGCCCATTCCCGGCATCATGTCTGCGGTGCCATCGGCAGCGGTTTTCGCCGCGGTGCTCGCGGCGGTCCAGGCGTCAGTGAGCCTAGCGCCGGAACCGACATGTTCACTGAGTGTCTCGGCGAAGGGCACGAGGGCGTCGACCATGGTCTTGTCACCGACCTTTGCCTTGCCGAAGTCCATAACCGACTGCCGGGCAGCGTCGAGTCCCTGAGCCACGGCGGTTGCCTTGACCGGTGTCGTGTCGCCGAGGTGTTCGCCAACGGTGCGAAGGATCACGCCCCAGATGGCGCCGGAGGTTCCGCCGCCGCGGTTCGACCAGGCGCCAGCGGCCGAGGCGAGGACGCTCTGGGCGCCAGCGCCCTTCTCGAGCGCCACGCGGGCGGCTTCGGCGCCGGCGTGTGAGCCGCGCTTCATGCCGATGCCGTGGTCACCGTCGCCGGCGATGGAGTCGATGCGTCCGAGCTCATCGGCGTTCTCATCGATGACCGCGACGACAGCGTCGAGGGCGGCAACGATCAGCTCGGCAGCGCGGCGGGATTCGTCGCTCGCATCGGGAATGACCTCGTCTGCGACCGAGTCGTCGATGTCTCCGCGCTCAACGAGCGTGGTGTCGACCGAACCGGTGCGGAAAGCGGGGGTGTCAGCGGGAGCGCTCCACAGCGTCTCGAGCTCGTCGTCGAGCCAGAGCAGTGTGAGCGAGACGCCAGCCATGTCGAAGCTCGTGCAGAACTCGCCCACCTGGGGGTCGACGATTTCGATACCCGCTTCCTCGAGCAGCGTGGCGATGCGATCGAAGACGACGTAGAGCTCCTCGTTCTTCACCGAACCAAGTCCGTTGAGGATCGGGACGACGCGCGCTCCCGACACCGAGACCCCGTCGGGGATTTCGGCGTCGGCCAGCAGCCGTTCGACGAAGAGCTCAGCGAGCCCGTCGGCGGTGGGGATGTCGACCTCGTCGATGCCCGGCTCGCCGTGGATTCCGAGTCCAATCGCCATTTTGCCTTCCGGCACCGTGAAGAGCGGCTCGTCGGCACCGGGTAGGGTGCAGCCGGTGAAGGCGACGCCCATCGTGCGGGTGCGGTCGTTCGCGAGGATGGCCGCCCGCTCGACGCCATCGATGTCGTAGCCGGCAGCGGCAGCGGCTCCTGCCGCCTTGAAGACGGTGAGGTCGCCCGCAATTCCGCGGCGTTTCTCGGTCTCACCCGGCGGCGCGCTGAAGATGTCATCGGTCACCGTCACCGTGCGGCAGTCGATGCCATCGGCACGGAGCTTGTCCTGCGCCTCGGTGAAGTGGAGCACGTCGCCGGCGTAGTTGCCGTAGCTGAGAAGGATGCCGCGCCCCTGGTCGCTCGCGCGGGCGACGGATTCGACCTGCTGGGCAGACGGCGATGCGAACAGGTTGCCCATCGCCGCGCCGTGCGCGAGTCCCTGGCCGACGAGTCCACCGAACGCCGGGTAGTGCCCCGAGCCGCCGCCGATCACGAGCGACACTGTCGGCTCCTCGGAGCGGGTTGAGCGGGTGACCCCGCCTGACACGCGGCGAACCCATCGCGCATTCGCGCGGACGAATCCGTCGGTCATTTCGTCTGCAAAGTTCTCGGGTTGGTTCCAGAGCCTGGTCATGTGTTTTCCTCGCCGTTGAGAGACATCGGTACTGCGTTTATCCTATAGGATCTTTCAAGTTGTGTCGATGGGAGAAAGCTCGGGAATCGGGCGGCCGGACCAAAACACACTTGTTCGGCCGTCGTCAATCCCTCCGCTCCGGTGCGACGACCCGAATCACCGCGGAGTCGTCAGCCGCACCGAGGCCTTGAGCCTGGCCGAGCAGGAACAGCTGTTCGGCAGCAGCCGCGACAGGTGCTGGCACTCCCGCTCGGCCCGCCGCTGTGCCGACGATTCCCATGTCCTTG
>JAZQRG010000288.1:0-3717 GCA_045629445.1 Mycetocola sp.
GTTCATGTCGAAGCGAGGGCGCCTGACGGGCGGGCTCAACTGGTACCGAGGTGCGTGGCTGCCGGATCGGCGGGCATCGAGCGAACGGATGGTGACGGTGCCGACCACATACCTATGGGGCAACGGGGACCAGGCGCTTGGACGTCGCGCCGCGGAACTCACCGGGTCATTCGTGCGGGCGGACTACCGTTTTCTGGAGCTAGACGAGAATCACTGGCTGCCCGAGAACGCCCCGCGGCTCGTTGCTCAACAAATCATCGCCGACGTGGCGCGGTGAGGACGAGCGTACGGCGGGCGGTTAATCGAGGGTCACGGAACGGGTCTCGCCTTCGTTCCCGTAGCTGATATCGACGGTAACTGGGACGGATGTGACGTCGTTGGGCAGGTCGAACTCGTGCGTTGTCGGTGCCATGTCGGCGGTGCAGACCTCGTTGGGCGACGGCTCGAACGTTACAGCAATGCGATCCTCGCCCTCGGTGGTCAGGGCTGTCGCGATGGGAGGGCAGCTGGAACTGCCCCAAGTCACAATCGCGAAGGTCTCGCCGCGGTCGACCCAGCCAACGGCGGTCGTAGCGTTCATCGGGTCAACGTCGACGCCGTCAGGAACGCCGGCCCTCACATCGTTGGCAACGCTCTTCCCGCCGCAACCGGTCAGCAGGATAGCCACAACCAGGACTCCAACGCTGGCGAACCCAGCACGCACAGTGATCACGCTCCCATTATTGAGGTCTCACCGTCACTCGCAGCCGATCGTTATCTCATTGAGCCGTAGCTTCATGGGCGGGCTAGCGACCTCCCGCTACATCCAGGATGCTTCCGGTGCAGTAGCTGGCTTCGTCGCTGAGCAGCCAGATAATCGAGGCTGCGACTTCCGCAGCATGTCCGGGCCGTTGCATCGGGATGGTGTGGGCAAGTTCCGTCGCACGGTCGGGGCGGCCGTTTCGACCATGTATTTCCGTGTCGATGATGCCGGGCCGCACCACGTTCACACGGATGCCCTCACCGGCAACTTCCCGCGCCAGACCAAGCCCGAGGGTGTCGATCGCGCCTTTGGACGCGGCATAGTCCACGTACTCACCCGCTGCGCCCAGCCTGCTCGCAACGGATGAAACCAGGACGATGCCTCCGCCCGAACCGCCGCGGAGCGTAGACATCCGCCGTACCGCATGCCCGCAGGCAAGAAGCGGACCGGCAACGTTGACGGCGAGCAGTTCTGTAATGCGTGAGGCGGTGAGCTCATCGACCCTCGACTGTGACGCGGCAATTCCGGCGTTGGCGACGAAGGCCGTGACCGTGCCCAGACTGTCGGCAGCCTCGAACATCGCCGCGATGTCGCCTTCGCTCGCCATATCTGCGCGGAAGGAGGCCGCGAGACCACCCTCGGCCTGGATCGACTGGACGACCCCGTCCGCGGCACCCTCATCGTGTCGATAGGTGACGAGCACAGACCAGCCAGCGCGCGCCGCAGCGATCGCCGTGGCCGCACCGATTCCGCGACTCCCGCCGGTTATGAGTGCTACGCCGCGTGTCCCTGGTTCCATATCCATCCCGCAAGTATGCCGTCATCGGTTTCCGAGGCGTTTGCGTGTAGCTCCCGGATCCTTTGTACGAAATGCATTTTGGGGGAGGTGCTACACGGTTCAGTGCTCGAAACTTGCACTGGCCTAGCTATCTGCGGGGGCAGTAGGTTGAAGCAAGCACCGGCATCCGCTGGTTGAATCGCGATCGAGTCCTCGAGGATCGATCGCCGTGAGGAGACGAGCCGTGCCGACCCGTTCAACAATCAGCCGTGTCATCGTGAGTGCCGCGCTCATGGCGCTCGCCGTCACGGGGTGCAGCGCAAGCTCATCTCCGCCGCCGGTGCCGACGGCTGACGCCGAACCGGCGCGACCCGCCGAATCGTCAAAACCCGAGTGTCAGGAGATTTCACCGTCGCTCCTGTCAGCGCTCCAGGGGCTGGTGGCCGCGAAAGGCATGGATGCCACGCTGACTGTCGGCGCCGCTCTGTTCGACGAGGGCTCGGGTTTTACCCATGTGGTGGGAAATGTCGACATCACAGATCCGGCCATGGAAGACGTCGCCGCTATCTGGGCCACCCTGGGCGATGTCACTGCCGAACCGTTCGAAGGTGAGATCTGGGCCACCGATGACGGCGGGGCGCAGATGTACTCGGACGCACCGGTGATGAACGAGGCCAACGTTGACCCCACCAACGTGCCGGTGCTCGGGTGCCTGCACCAGGCGATGAAGGGGTAAAACTCTCACCAAAGCCAGTGCGGCCACCGACCTCCCCGGGTCGTTCGGCAACCAACGGCGGTGGTCTGTCCCGCTGGAACTCGGCAGCCGGGGCTTGGTAGCGTGCCACGTATGTCTATCAAACTGGAGAACGTGGGCATCGCCGTTCGCGACCTCGAGGCGACGATCGCCTTTTTCACCGACCTCGGTCTCACGGTCATCGGCCGCGACACGGTTAGTGGCGACTGGACCGACACGGCAGTCGGCCTCGACGGCAATCACGCCAAAATTGCGATGCTCCAAACGCCAGATGGTATCGGTCGACTCGAGCTCTTTGAGTACATTCACCCGGCCGCAATCGAAACGGACCCCACCCGCCCCAACGAGATCGGCATGCACCGCGTCGCGTTCTCCGTGGACGACATCGACAAAGCCGTGGAGATTGCGGCGAAGCACGGATGCCATCCCCTGCGCGGTGTGGCGACCTATCAGGACATCTATAAGCTTTCGTATCTCCGCGGTCCCAGCGGCATCATCGTGATGCTCGCCCAAGAGCTGAAGAAGAACTGACGGACGTCAGATCATCACGGTCAAGACGCAGCGCAGTGCTGTGGGTAAGCCGATCTTTCAACCCGACAGGGGTCGGAGCTGATCCTCGGTCACCGGGAATGACACCGCGTAGTAGATCTGAGTCGCGGTCATGTCTCCCCAGTCATCCTTCTTCACGCGGATCGCGTCGGGCGACACCTCAGCGATTCGCACCCGCAGCCAGGAGCCGTCGTCCAGCCGAAACTCGTGCGGATCGGCCAGATAACCCAGCCCGAGCTCGTCGAGAGTCTCCTCCGCGAGCATCCAGTCCACAACGTCCGTCCGTTGACGCCCCAACAGGTCGATGGCAACGAATCCCTCACCGACAGGCTTCATCCAGCCCACCCGCTCGCCGTCGCCCGAACGTCGGTGTTCGATCCAGTCCGCTTCCATGCCCCAAGGGTATCGATCCGCGTGCAGCATCAGCCACAGGCGACAATTCGGTGGGTTCACTAAGAGGCGTTGGGAAGGGATCTGTTGTGAACAGCAATGACTATCACTGGCGGCAGAAACACCAAACTGGATAGGAGAATGACTACCGGCCCCCAGGCGGTCAGGAGGAAGGTCGCTCCGATCCCGAGGAAGAGCACTGCGGCTAGAAGCAAGAGCAAACTCGCCCTGGGCCGTTCATAACCTCGACGGCCGCTCCACAGGGGGACCCGTCGGTTGCCCGCAGCCCGCGTCTCCAAGACCGCCGAGAATGTGGACGCAATGAGACTTGTGGCGACGAAGAGTGCGCCGAGGAAGATGGCCACGTGAACTCCGATCGATCTTAAGTCGATAATTCTCGAGTCTCCGACTGTACGCCCTAGCGGTACTGGAGAAGTCGAACCCGCGTCCATAGACGGATACCGCTGGAGGAGCAGCAAACTGAGCGTCGGGTGTCCCGCCGCG
>JAZQRG010000289.1:0-4220 GCA_045629445.1 Mycetocola sp.
GGACGAGAGCACCAGTTCCGCGGGGTGTTTTCGACCGCAACTGGTGCTTTCGAGACGCCGGGGGTACGAACACGCCGCCGATGCGTCGCGGCCGAGAACACTCGCTGCGGTCGAGATCACCCGGTGTAACGACTGATGTGGTCCGGCTCGGGTGAACTCGGCGGAATGATGGTGAGTCGGCTGCCTTCGCCGGATCAACGGGCCCGGGGGAGCAGTGGCTAGCGCGCAGCCTTTGCCGGGTCGGCGTACTCGCCGACACGTCCGGTGCGAAGCACGCGGTCGAGCAACTGGTCGAAGTTGTTCGCCATCTCCTGCGCGCTGTCGCCAGGCCAGATGTGCAGCGGCTTCGCCGCGCCCTGGGCCTGCTGGAGTGACGTGCGCTCGGGCAGCTGGGGGCTGAGGACGAGCGGACCGAACATGTCGCGGAGCTCCTTGATGCGGAACTGGTGCTCGAGCGACTGCGAGCGGACCCGGTTGACGACGATGCCGAGCGGCTGGAGCCTCGGGCTCAGGCCGCGGCGAATCTCTTCGATCGCACGAAGTGCACGGTCGGCAGCGGCAACCGAGAACAGACCGGGTTCGGTGACGACGACAACACGGTCGCTCGCCGCCCAGGCGGTCCGGGTGAGCGCGTTGAGTGAGGGGGCGCAGTCGATGAGCACGAGATCGTAATCGTCCTCGACGTGCGCGAGCGCCTCTTCGAGCTTCCAGATGTCGCGGATCGACGGGTGTGGACCGTCAAAGTTGATGGCAGACGGGCTGCCGATGAGCACGTCGATGGTTCCGGGGTGCGTCTTCGTCCACCCGCTCGGCGAAATCGCCTGGCGAACCGTTTTCTCCTTGGGCGACGCGAGAACGTCGGCGACGTTCAATCGACCGGTGAGGTCGATATCCATCCCGGTGGAGACATCCGATTGCGGATCGAGGTCCACAACGAGCGTTCGAACGCCCTTGGCGAAGGCTGCGGAGGCCAGGCCAAGGCTGACTGTAGTTTTCCCGACGCCTCCCTTGAGGCTCGAGACGCTGAGTACGTGCACAAGTAGATACGTTACCTTCACTAAGCTGGCAGAACCTAACTGTTCCCTGTGCGCTGTGCTGCCAGAGAGGTCTGCATGTTCAAAAAAATTCTCGTTGCCAACCGAGGCGAAATCGCGATCCGCGCCTTCCGAGCCGCTTATGAACTCGGAGCCAAAACCGTTGCCGTGTTCCCGTTCGAGGACCGCAACTCGATGCACAGGCTCAAGGCCGATGAGGCCTACCAGATCGGTGAGCCCGGCCATCCCGTACGTGCGTACCTCGACGTCGCCGAAATCATCCGGGTCGCGATCGAGTCAGGTGCAGACGCGATTTACCCGGGCTACGGGTTCCTCTCCGAGAACCCCGACCTCGCCGAACAGGCTGCCGCTAACGGCATCACCTTCATCGGGCCGACGTCGGACGTGCTCGAAATGGCCGGCAACAAAGTCACAGCAAAAACCCACGCGATCGAGGCCGGTGTTCCCGTCCTCGCATCGACCCCCGCGTCTCGCGACATCGACGAGCTCCTCGCCGGTGCTGACGAGGTCGGCTTCCCGCTCTTCGCCAAAGCCGTCGCAGGCGGTGGCGGACGCGGCATGCGTCGCGTCGCCACGAAGGAAGAGCTCGCTCCCGCTCTCGCCGAGGCGATGCGCGAGGCGGACAGTGCGTTCGGCGACCCCACGATGTTCCTTGAGCAGGCGGTGATTCGCCCCCGACACATCGAGGTCCAGATCCTCGCGGATGCCACGGGCGACACGGTTCACCTGTTCGAGCGCGACTGCTCGGTGCAGCGCCGCAACCAGAAGGTTGTCGAGATCGCCCCTGCGCCGAACATCAGCGACGAACTGCGCCAGGCGCTCTACCGCGACGCGATCGCGTTCGCCCGTTCTATTGGATACGTCAACGCCGGCACCGTCGAGTTCCTCCTCGACACCGCCGGTGAGCGCAAGGGCCAGCACGTCTTCATTGAGATGAACCCGCGCATCCAGGTCGAGCACACCGTTACCGAGGAAATCACAGACGTCGACCTCGTCCAGTCACAGATCCGGATCGCTTCGGGGGAGACCCTCGCCGACCTCGGCCTCAGCCAGGACACGATCCAGATGCACGGCGCCGCCCTGCAGTGCCGCATCACGACCGAAGACCCAGCTCAGGGCTTCCGGCCCGACACGGGGAAGATCACGACCTACCGTTCTCCCGGTGGTGGCGGCATCCGTCTCGACGGCGGAACGATCAACCCCGGCGCGCAGATCAGCCCGCACTTCGACTCCATGCTCGCCAAGATGACTTGCCGCGGTCGTGACTTCCCGGCAGCCGTCGCCCGTGCCAAGCGCGGACTCGCCGAGTTCCGCATCCGCGGCGTCTCCACGAACATTTCGTTCCTGCAGGCCGTGCTCGAGGACCCCCAGTTCGTCGCTGGTGACCTCAGCACCTCGTTCATCGACGAGCGTCCAGAGCTCGTTCGCGGTCGCGTCTCCAAGGACCGCGGTACGAAGATCATGAACTGGCTCGCCGACGTCACGGTGAACCAGCCGAACGGTCCGCGCCCCACCAACTTCCACCCCGCCGAGAAGCTCCCGGAGATCGACCTGACGACACCGGCTCCCGCCGGGTCGCGCCAGCGCCTGCTCGAGCTCGGCCCTCAGGGCTTTGCCCGTGCCCTGCGCGAGCAGACCGCACTCGCGGTCACCGAGACCACGTTCCGTGACGCCCACCAGTCGCTCCTGGCCACCCGCGTGCGCACCCGTGACCTGCTCGCTGCTGCGCCGCACGTCGCCAGGCTCACCCCCGAGCTGCTCTCCGTCGAGGCCTGGGGCGGTGCGACATACGACGTCGCCCTCCGCTTCCTCGGCGAAGACCCCTGGGAGCGCCTGTCGAGCCTCCGCGAGGCCCTCCCGAACGTCGCCATTCAGATGCTGCTCCGCGGCCGCAACACGGTCGGCTATACGCCGTACCCGACAGCGGTGACGGATGCCTTCGTGCGCGAAGCTGCAGACAGTGGCGTTGATATCTTCCGGATTTTCGATGCGCTGAATGATGTCAACCAGATGCGCCCGGCGATCGACGCCGTGCTCGCAACGGGCACGACGGTCGCTGAAGTCGCCGTCTGCTACACCGGTGACCTGCTCGACCCGGCCGAGAACCTCTACACGCTCGACTACTACCTGCGGCTCGCCGATGAGATTGTCGAAGCCGGCGCACACGTGCTCGCCATCAAGGACATGGCTGGCCTGCTGCGCCCCGCCGCCGCTGCGAAGCTCGTCTCCGCGTTCCGCGAGCGGTTCGACCTGCCCGTCCACGTGCACACGCACGACACCGCCGGCGGCCAGCTGGCCACGCTCCTGGCCGCGAGCCAGGCCGGTGCTGACGCTGTCGACGTTGCGAGCGCACCGATGGCCGGCACCACCAGCCAGCCGTCGGCATCCGCTCTCGTCGCTGCCCTCGCGCACACCGAACGCGACACGGGACTTTCGCTCAAGGCCGTCACCGACCTCGAGCCGTACTGGGAGGCTGTCAGGCACATCTACAAGCCGTTCGAGTCCGGCCTCGCCGGGCCGACCGGTCGCGTGTACACGCACGAGATCCCCGGTGGCCAGCTGTCCAACCTGCGGCAGCAGGCGATCGCGCTCGGCCTCGCCGACCACTTCGAACTCATCGAGGACATGTACGCGGCGGCCGACCGGATCCTCGGCCGAGTGCCGAAGGTCACGCCGAGCTCGAAGGTTGTCGGTGACCTCGCCCTCTACCTCGCAGCCGTCAAGGCCGACCCGGCGGACTTCGCCCAGAACCCGGAAAAGTACGACGTTCCCGACTCGGTTGTCGGTTTCATGGCCGGCGAACTCGGAGACCTCCCCGGTGGCTGGCCCGAGCCGTTCCGCAGCAAGGTGCTCGCGGGAAAGAACATCAACATCGAGGTCGCGCCGCTGAGCGCAGACGACCAGGCGCAGCTCGACGGTTCATCCACTGAACGGCGGGCCGCGCTCAACCGCCTGCTGTTCCCCGCACCGACGCAGCAGTTCCTGCAGACGCGCGAGCTCTTCGGTGACCTCTCCGTTGTCGACACGATCGACTACCTCTACGGTCTCGACCAGGGCCAGGAGCACGTCATTGAGATCGACAAGGGTGTTCGCCTGTACGCGGGCCTTGAAGCGATCGGTGAGCCCGACGACAAGGGCATGCGCAAAGTCGGAGGCCAAGCGGTC
>JAZQRG010000290.1:0-4326 GCA_045629445.1 Mycetocola sp.
CGAGACCGACCATTTTGAGGACGTCTGGGACCGCTTCCTGGACATAGCCGCGGGACTTGCCGATCACCTGGAGGGTGAACGCGACGTTCTGGAAGACCGTCTTGTTCGGCAGCAGGCGGAAGTCCTGGAACACAACGCCGAGGTTGCGGCGGAAGTACGGGATCTTCCGGCTCGAGATCGACCCAAGGTCATTGCCGAGGACGAAGATCGATCCGTCCGTCGGCTTCTCCTCCTTGAGGATCAGACGCAGGCAGCTCGACTTTCCCGAACCGGATGCGCCGACGAGAAAGACGAACTCTCCCCGAGCGATTTCCAGGTCCATGCTGTCGATTGCCGGACGCTTGGTGCCGGGATATTTCTTCGTGACGTTCTCAAACCGAATCATGACCTCTTGAGCCTAGGCAGCGATCCGGGCATTGCCCGGATGACACGCCTGCTGAGCATGACTCGGCCAGCATCCGTGACGACTAGTTGTCGACGGGCTGCTTACGCCAGCGGATGCCTGCGGCGATGAAGCCGTCGAGATCACCGTCAAAGACGTTCTGCGGGTTGTTGACCTCGTAGTCGGTTCGCAGGTCCTTGACCATCTGGTACGGCGCGAGCACGTATGAGCGCATCTGGTCGCCCCAGCTTGCCGTGATGTTTCCGGCGAGTTCCTTTTTCTTCGCGTTCTCCTGCTCGCGCTGGACGAGGAGCAGCCGTGACTTGAGAACGCGCATCGCGGCGGCGCGGTTCTGAATCTGGCTTTTCTCGTTCTGGCAGCTGACGACGATCCCCGTCGGCAGGTGGGTGATGCGCACCGCAGAGTCGGTCGTGTTGACGGACTGCCCGCCGGGGCCCGAGGAGCGGAAGACATCGACCCGAATGTCGTTGTCGGGGATGTCGACCTCTTCGGTCTCGGCCATCAACGGGACGACCTCAACGGCGGCGAAGCTGGTCTGGCGCTTCCCGGCCGAGTTGAACGGGCTCATTCGAACGAGGCGATGCGTTCCCGCTTCGACGCTGAGCGTTCCAAAGGCGTATGGCGCATCGATTTCGAAGGTCGCGCTCTTGATGCCCGCTTCTTCGGCGTAGCTGGTGTCGAGCACTGTCGCCTTGTACTTGTGCTGCTCGGCCCAGCGCAGGTACATCCGGAACAGCATGTCGGCGAAGTCGGCGGCGTCGACGCCTCCGGCTCCCGCCCGGATCGTGACGACGGCGGGAAGCGGGTCGTACTCGCCGTTGAGCAGGGTCTGTACCTCGAGGTTGCCGATCTGCTTCTGCAGGTCGGCGAGTTCGGTACGCGCTTCGGCGGCGGAGTCCTCGTCACCCTCAGCGTTGGCCAATTCGATGAGCACCTCGAGGTCGTCGAGCTGCTGCTCGATGGCAACGATCCGAGCCAGCTCGGACTGGCGGTGGCTCAGCGCGCTCGTGACCTTCTGCGCCTTGTCGGTGTCGTCCCACAGGTCGGGAACACCGGCCTGTGCGCTGAGGTCTGCGATCTCGGCACGCAATCCGTCGAGGTCGACGACCTCGCGAATGTCGTTGAAGGTTGCTCGGATGGAGGCGATTTGGGCGCTCAGGTCTAGATCTAACATGTCGGGACCAGCCTACCTTCGGCGCGCGCAAGAGCATCCGTCTAACGGGCATACACTGAAAAGTGATGACAGAGAAGCAGACGGCCGAGTTCTCGTTCCGCCGTGTCGGGGTCGTTGTCTTCCTGCCAACGCTGTTGTTCTCGATCGGTGAGGGCGCACTCATCCCGCTGATCCCGGTGGCCGCGACCAACCTCGGCGCAAGCCTCGCGATCGCCGGCGTGATCGCCGGAATGGTCATGATCGGCGAACTCGTCGGTGACATTCCGAGTGGCTGGCTCGTCGGCAAGATCGGTGAGCGGGTCGCGATGATCGGCGCTGCCGCCGTTTCGGTCTTCGCCGTCCTCGGTGCGGTGCTCGCTCCCAACGCCTGGCTGCTCGCCGCGTCGATCTTCGTTCTTGGTCTCTCAACGGCGGTGTTCGCCCTCGCCCGCCATGCCTTCATGACGACGTACGTGCCGATTCGGTACCGGGCCCGGGCGCTGTCCACCCTCGGCGGTGTGTTCCGAGCGGGACTCTTCATCGGGCCGCTCATCGCCGCGCCCGTTATCCATGTCACCGGGGGCACCCAGGGTGCCTTTTGGATCATGGTGATCTCGTGCCTCGCCGCCGTGCTCATCCTCGTTTTCCTGCCCGATCCCGAGGCGATGTTCGGCAGGGCGAGGCACTCCCCCGGCACTGCACAGACGACCGGCGAGGAGATCGCGGAGAAGCAGGCCCAAGGGCTGTTCCACACCATCTGGAACTTCCGCGGTGTGCTGCTCCGGATGGGTACCGGCGCCGCTCTCATCTCGGCGATGCGAGCCACCCGAACGGTGATCCTCCCGCTGTGGGCGGTCAGCCTCGGGGTGAGCGAGGTCAACACGGCACTCATCATTGGCATCGCCGGCGCGGTCGACTTTGCCCTGTTCTACGCGAGCGGCCAGATCATGGACCGGTTCGGCCGCATGTTCAGCGCGATCCCCTCGATGACCGGACTCGGTCTCGGGATGCTGGTGCTCGCGTTCACGCACGACTCCCCGAACGCGGTGGCCTGGTTCATTGCCGCTGCGGGGATTCTGTCGGTCGCCAACGGAATCGGCAGCGGCATTCTCATGACGCTCGGCGCCGATCTTGCTCCGGTCGGCCAGCCCGCGCCGTTCCTCGGTGCGTGGCGCTTTACCGGGGACGTCGGCGCGGCCGCCGCTCCGCTCGTGGTCGGCGGCATCACAGCGGCTCTCTCCATCTCCTTCGCCGCAGGCGCGATCGGAGTCCTCGGGATCCTCGGCGCCGTACGACTGGCTCGGATCATGCCGCGCTACCTCCAGCCACGGCCGGGGCGCTCACTCCCCTGATCGAGCTCGGCCGATCAGGCTTCGGCCCCACGGGGCTGCATTCAGATCCGGGCAATCGACTCCACCTGTACACCGCTCACCAGGAGCACGGTGAGCAGACCGACGACGGCGATCCCGATAAACAGCGACGCCATCATCATCAGCCGGGGTTTCCCCGCCTGAACACGGAACCGCGCGATGACGAGTCCGACCAGCAGCAGAACGACGAGAGCGATACCGGTCCCGGCGATCGGCGCATTGAGCGTGAGCATCGGCACGAGCACAATCAGAACAATCACCGTCATCACGGCTCCGATACCCAGCCAGATGTTGCCCGTCGACGTCGAGAGGGACGGCTGGTTCCGCATCAGGGTCGGATCATTCGCCCGCCGGTCTCCCTCTCGCCGGCCGTCTGGCGCCGTCACTGCGAAGCCGCGTCTCGCCAAATGTCATTCTCGATGTGAGACCCGGCCTGCGGACCCATTTGGAGCATGCCGCCATCGACAGCCCACGACGCGCCGGTCACATATGCCGATGCCGGCGAGGCCAGGAAGGCGATGACCGCGGCGACCTCACGAGCGTCCCCGGGCCGGCCAAGCGGGACACCCGGTCGCTTCTCATCGCGCGGGTCCTCATCGGTCTGGCCGGTCATCGGGGTGGCGATCTCGCCGGGCGCGACAGCATTGGCCGTTATGCCGTGCTGCCCGAGTTCGAGCGCAACGGTCTTGAGCAGTCCGCCGAGGCCGTGCTTCGCGGCGTCGTATGCCGCTGATCCCACCCGCGGCTGGTGTTCGTGCACGCTCGTGACGCCGATTATCCGGCCACCATTCCCAGCGGCAACCATACGGCGGGCAGCACGCTGGATGCAGACGAACGCACCGTCGAGGTCGGCGGCCACGGTGTGCCTCCAGTCCTCGAGCGGCATCTCAAGGAAGGGACCGTTGTCTCCGGTCCCTGCGTTATTCACGAACACGTCGAGCCCACCGAGCTCCTCAGCGAGCGCATCGACCGCGTCTCCACAGCCCTCGAGGTCTGTCGTATCAAGCCGCTTGGTCACGGCGTTGCGGCCGATGCTCCGAACCTCACGCGCTGTTTCCTCGGCGCCCTCCTCATCGCTGTGCCAGGTGACTCCCACGTCCATCCCCGCTTCGGCGAGCGCAACGGCTGTCGCCCGTCCGATCCCGGAGTCGGCTCCTGTGACAATCGCAAATCGTGGTTCAAAGGCCATGACAACTGCTCCTTCTTCTCGGGCACGCCGTGGACAGCGCGCGGGGCGTCAGTTTCTACGGAACACTGCGCGCTGGTGCTCGCTCAACCCCTTGACAGAGCTGGCCCCCGGCCGCAGCGCTTCGGGAGGAAAGACGTGGGTGCCATGCTCAATAGACGACCGGCCCCCCCTGATCCTCCTCCCGAAACAACACCAGCGCTCAGCGGAACAC
>JAZQRG010000291.1:0-6882 GCA_045629445.1 Mycetocola sp.
CCCCGACAGTCCTACTGGCAGCGCCGCACGTCGCCGTGATCTCTTCGAGTGCAGTGTGATCGACGTAAAGGCTCACTCCCCCGACACCTGACCCTCCGGCGTGACAACGTCCAGCAGCAACAGGTCGAACGGGTCAGCGCGGTGAAGAGCCTCCAAGGCAACCGACGGGAGTGCGACCCACGGTTTGAGGGTTCCGCAACATCTCTGGAACCTGTCGAAGGCGGAATAGGCCAGAAGCGCCGTCCGCCCGTCCTTGGTGCGTCTCAACTCGATCACTGCGTCCGCCGGATCGGTCACTCTCTCGATGCACGGCAGATAAACGATCGGCGGTACTTCTCGCACAGCACTGGTCACATTTCCCCCTAGATCCGATCACCGATCCCCATCGGTGTTCCCCACCCGGATTCCGGCGCCAAGGGTAACGCACCTATCCGGCAACCACCGCTTCTCCCCGCGCAAGTTGTCGCCTGCCGGACGGGAAGATCTTCCCGGAGCTATCGAGCACTGTCGAAGCGTGGCGGTGGCGTTCCTCGTTGCGTGATTCTCTGGGGCACGGCGCATCCGAATCTCCACCCGCCCTGCGCCCTACCCTCCCCCGGTTGTTCACAGCCGTGCGTGGCCAACGCACCGCTGCTCCTTCTCGCTAGGAACGAATGCCCTCCGATAGTCTCTCCCCTGCGGCCCGACGGACTTCCGCTGCGATGAGCGGCCACGGACATGCCCCCACCCGCACGACTGAATTCGTGCTGCCTTGGGGACTTGACTGTGACGCTGCTTCGTACTTCCGCCCGCCGGATTGTGGACCTCGAACGACCCGATTCGCTCGTCGAGCAATTGCTGGAGCAAATGCTGTTCAAGACCGGTCGCCGGGCCAGTGAGTCCGAGCAGAGATCGTGGCGCCGCAGCTTGCCTGCACTGGCACAGGATCTGGTCGATGCCGGCCTCGGCGAGGTCGAGATGCTTGTCGAATACCACCTACCGCTGACCTCGCAGCGGGCGGATGTGGTCCTGGCCGGAGTTCATCCTCGGACAGGTGCTGCCTCCTACGTGGTGGTGGAACTGAAGCAATGGACGGCCGCATATCGCTATGAGGACAATCCTGAACTGGTCGAGGTGCCGGGTATGCCCGGCGGCCCGAAGTTGCACCCGGTGGCGCAGGTCAAGGGTTATTGCGAGTACCTCTTCGACTTCGCTCGTGCTTTATCCGATCAACCCGACGCCTTGGCGGGAATCGCGTACCTTCACAACGCCACCGATCCCGGAACCGTCTCCGATCTACGCGCCTACCCCACCGACGTGACCGGACGAATGTTCACCGCCGCCGAACGCGGTGACCTGCTCGACTTTCTTCGGATCCGCCTCGCGTCCGTCTCCGGTCATGCCGCCGGCGACACATTGATGAAGTCAGCGGTTGCACCATCGCAGCAGTTGTTGAAGGTTGCAGCCGCCGAGGTGCGGGACCGGCCGCAGTTCCACTTGCTCGGCAACCAGAAACTGGCCGTCGATCTCGTCCTGCACGCGGTGGAGAACTCGCGTGCGTCGAACAGCAAACGGATCGTCATCGTCACCGGCGGTCCCGGTAGCGGGAAGAGCGTGATCGCCCTGTCGCTGCTCGGTGAGTTGGCGCGTCGAGGACGAACCGTCCTGCACGCGACCGGGTCACGGTCCTTCACTCAGACACTTCGCAAGGTGGCAGGGCATCGAGCACCGCGCGTGCAGAAGATGTTCAAGTACTTCAACCAGTTCATGTCCGCCGATCCGAACGGCCTGGATGTCCTGATTCTCGATGAGGCCCACCGGATCCGGGAGACATCGGTCGATCGATACACCCGGGCCGAACTGCGTACCGATCGACCTCAGGTCGACGAACTCATCGCAGCGGCACGAGTACCTGTATTTCTCCTCGACGAACATCAAGTCGTGCGTCCCGGCGAGATGGGGTCACTCGAGCAGATCGAGCACTATGCGACGTCGCTCGGAATCGAAACGCAGCATGTCCACCTGGGCGAACAGTTCCGTTGTGGGGGCAGCGAGGAATACGTCCTGTGGGTGAAGCGACTCCTGGGTCTCACCGAAGGGGGTGCATTCCAGTGGACCCCCGACCCTCAGTTCATTGTGCGCGTCGCCGACACTCCCGAGGAGATGGAGCATCTGCTTTCGCAGCAGATGGAACGCGGCTATTCGGCTCGAATGACGGCCGGTTACTGCTGGCCCTGGAGCAACGCCGACAAGGACGGCAACCTGGTTCCCGACGTGCAGATCGGAAGCTGGGCGAGGCCCTGGAACAGCAAGAGCGATCGGCGCACGGGCGATGCTCCGCCGGCTCCGTTGTGGGCCACCGAGGACGGCGGCTTCGGGCAAGTCGGGTGCGTCTACACAGCACAAGGATTCGAGTACGACTGGAACGGCGTCATCCTGGGACCCGACCTGGTGTGGCGAAACGGTCGTTTTACGACGGACCGCGCCGCGAACCGCGACCCCGACTTCAGGAACCGCACCAAGATTTCCGACGTTCGATTCGATCGGCTTGTACGTAACGTTTACAAGGTTCTGTTGACCCGCGGGATGATCGGCACGGTGATCTATTCGACGGATGAGGAGACTCGGGCAGCTCTGCGAAACTTGGTCTCGGAATAGAGGAGCGCCAGCCGCAGAGTCGTGACCCGTCCCCTGGCAAGGACGGTCCGACATGTCTGGACGCCTCCGAGTCTGGCGTGTCGGAATGCCGACCGGTAAGACGCGAGGCGACCGTGCCGGCAGGTCGAATGGGTGACGCCTGTTGGTAAAGTCCGCTCAGAGTCCCCGACCTAGTTCGGCCGCAGATTCAACAACAAAAGTGGGCGGTGACGTAGCAGAAGGCGATGACAGTTGGGTCGAGGTCTCGCTGTCTCCGTTCGCGCAGCGGGACAGAGAGTTTCGCTCCGCACCGAGTCTTGGCCTTCGTTATCGACCTCGGACGCGGGTGGTCTTCGAAGGCTCGAGCTCTCGGCGGCGTTGCCCGAGCACTTACCGCAAGCCATCCTTGCCGTGCGCTCCACCGACACAGCCGGTGAGAACGTCTATGTCAGCGGGAAGGCACGCATCGAATGATCCACGCATCGATCCCCGAATGGAGTAGCTGGCATCCATTGCGGGGGATCTCCCGCAACCCCTCCATCCCTCGCCAACCGGGCATCTACCGCGTGCGTCGTAGAGGCTACGGAGGCCTCGAGTACATTGGCCAGACCGGACGGAGTCTTCGCGAGCGGTTGGGCGCGCTGTCCCGGTGCCACGCGGACCAGATGCCCTATCGCGATCCGCACACCGCCGCACCGGCGCTGTGGGCATTACACCACGCGAGCGGGTGTGAATTCGAGGCGTCGTTCGCAGAAGTCGCGGGGGATTCCCATGCTCGGAAAGGGCTTGAATCGTTGGCGATCGGCCTCTACCGCCAGGACTTCGGCGCTTCGCCGACCGTACAATACGGCCGTGTTCCGAAAGGCTATCGCGCCTCGTCTCAAAACAACTCACGCCTGGTAGCCGTAGGTGCCAGGTTTCGTGGTGGCGTATACGACGGATCCCCACTGGCGGAGCACGTAGTCGGCGTTCCTCCGGTCGGTCCGCTAACAGGCTGGGCCCAGAGTCAGTCGTGGTGTGGACACAACTGGAGTGAGTGGGTGATGCTCTCGGATGCTCGATACAGAATCACCTCTAACACCGTCGGCCTGTACCGCATACGGGGTGATCGTGACGACACCCTGCTGTACATCGGGCAGGGTGTACTTCCCAGCCGGCCTATGGCACACCTGGCGAAGATCACCAAAGTCGGTCATGCGCAAGGCGAAATATTCGCCGCACAGCAGAGACTCGAAGTCTCCTGGGTTGCTGCGCCAGAGCGAGCGGCACATCAGTTGTTGGAGCTCGAGAACGATCTCATCGCAGCACACGTGCTTCATCTGAATAGTGCTCCCACGGCACAGTTCAAGGGTTGACCGAACAGGCGTCAGGTCCATCAGGTTTCGATGAAGCCATGGGCGCGGTCGGTATTGTTACTCATTTCGGTTGGCCACCCGTCACTCCGCCGAGGTCGTCACGGTTTCAGTGATGGGTGCGACCAGCGCAGCGGGAGACGTCCCCTCGTTACTTATCCCAGGTTCAGACCCTGAACCCGGTTGTCAGTCTTTCCCTGCCGACGCGTTGAGTTCGGTGTATTTGGTGGCGTTGCCGCGGGCCTGGTCGACGGGATACTTGCTGCCGTTGGCGGCGAGCTTGTTCTGAACGGCATCGGCCAGGTCGATGTCAAGAATGTCAGCGAGTCGAAGCAGATAGATCAACACATCGGCAAGCTCGTCGGAGGTGTGCGTCCGTTGCTGCGGGTCGAGCTGATCCGCCTGCTCGGGAGTAAGCCACTGGAAGATCTCTGCGAGCTCGCCGAGCTCCCCGGTGAGCGCCATGATCAGGTTCTTCGGAGTGTGGAATTGTCCCCATTCGCGTTCATCGGTGAAGGCACGCACCGCTGCTTGCAACTCGTCGATGGTCGTCACTTCCAGCTCCGTCCCTGCGTGCTCTTAATTCCGTGCCCCTCGTAATCCAGCTTCCCAGACCTGCGAGGCAACGCGTAGTGGAAGGGTCCGCACCGTTCCGTTTGGACGAAGCCGACTACCACTGCCTGCCCGTCAAACACACCGAAGCGACGAAGCAGGCTCACGGGGGTCATTGCGACGGGCGACCAGTCACATTCGAGCAGGCACATCCGAGATACGAGGCGAAATACGCCGCTCGAGTTCGTCCCACAAACCTGCCATCGCAGCGACGGGATCGAGGTAGTACTCCGATTCCCTGAGCCGCCAGAATTTCCACCCACTCCGGTGCAGCTCACGTTCCCGCTCGAGATCGGCGCGCTGCCGGTCAGTGTTGGTGTGCCACCGCCCGTCGTCGCACGCAACCGCCAGCTTCCCTGCCGCTCCGGTCACCACCAGATCGATGAAGTGGCCGTTCACCTCGACCCGCGGGTTCACGTGATATCCCCGGGCGACGATGTCGAGGAACACTTCTTGCTGGAAGAGACTGTCGAACGCCTCGTGTCGCTCGTCGCGCGTCACTCTCTCCGGCATTGATGCTGCGGGCATCGTCGACGTCAACTGCATATGGGAGAGCAGCGAATACCGCAGGTCGGTCCGCCGCAGCGTGTCGAGCGTCCGCGAATGGAACAACCACAGCTGATCCTGAGCACGCGAGGCCGCAACGTTGAACCGTCGCTGGTATTCGGTCCGCGTCATGGCCGCGATGTTCTGGTCGGGCGCGACGACCATCGACAGGAACACCACATTCCGCTCGTCACCCTGGAAATCGGGGGGCGTGCCGACGCGCAACCTGCGTTGCTCCCATTGGGCCGGGGTGAGCCGGTCGAGCAGTTCGTTCTGGATGACGTCAACCTGCGACTGTCCCTGCAGAACGACCACGCCGAATGTCTTGCCGTCGTAGGCGGGGTCCTGGACACATTGAACGAGGGTGTCGACGAGGGCACGTGCCTCGACGTGGTTCGCCAACGTGGAGTTCTGTCCTGTGACGGCGCCACTCTCGACGTACGTGGTGCGTAGTGGCGGCAGGCGATCGGACCCGTACTGCCGCAGGGGAACCAGCGGGTCGTCCGCGTAGAACTGCTCGCTGGACCACGCGATGATCTCCGGCATCGACCGGAAGTGTTCCCGCAGCCGGATGATGCTTCCGAACCGGGACCGCAGCAAGGAGAACAGACTCGATCGCGGAGTGAAGCTGTCGCGCAGGTAATTCGGAATGTCGGGCAGGTACGAGTCGAGACGGGTGAAGACGCCGTCGAGTGCACCCAGCGACACCGCACTCGGTGCACACTGCTTGTCGTCGCCGACGACAATCACACGCGGCGCCAGCCACAGCAGAAACAGACTACTGATGTCGACCTGACTCGATTCGTCGACGATGACGACGTCGAACGAATTCTGTTCGGGTGGAACCGAAGCCAGCACCTGCTGCAACGGCATCACCCACGCCGGCACCGCGCCCTGCGCAACCTGCATGGCCTCGCGCGCCGCTGCACGATAGCGCTCCGCGTATCGCCCGGTTCCCTTACCGATGCTCGCGACATGGCCGCGGTACGAATGGAGTGCCTGGACCTGCTCGGCAGTCGTGCGGGCGAGACACGCACTCCACGCCTTCTCCTCGACGAGTTGCGTCGTGAGACGCGTGATGTCCTTCTCGGCTGCGTCGAGCTCGCGTTCGAACTGCCCGTCGTCGCTCCGCTCGTGGAAGCGCCGCACCCAGTCGTCTGCGCGTCGCCACGCCCACGCATCGTCGATGTGGGCGAGACGAACCGGCCATGCCAAGCTCAACGGATTGTCTCCGAGGGTCTGCGCGAGTGCCGGTGCAGCAGTCGTCAAACGCGCCTGCAGGGCTACGAGTTCCAGCTCTTCGCGTTGCTCACCGACCGCGCGATCCCACGCGTCCAACGCCGCATTGATCGCCTCGAAGTCCGCTTCGTGGAAGGCTCGTGCGAGCGCCCGTCCTTCGGGCGACGCTCCGCCGGCGGTCTGGCCCCGCACGTACATTCCGATGGATTCGAGCCAGTTCTTGCTTGCTTCCGCGGTGCCCGTCGCGGCGATGGCCCGTGCCGACTCCGCAATCGCCCGCGCCTGTTCGACACTCGCGATCCGCGGCGCACCGGGATGGACATCCCGTAACGCCGATTCGACGTCTCGTACGCGTGCTACGAGACTGTCGATGATGACGCGGTCTCGGTCGATGAAGGCGAGGGTGCCGACAGCACGGCTGCGCGACTCGTCGAGTTCGATGTCGATGCCCAAATCGTGCAGAACGACCCCCGCCACGCGGATCGCCTCGAGCACACGGAGATGTTCGGCGACGATG
>JAZQRG010000292.1:0-1677 GCA_045629445.1 Mycetocola sp.
CCTCCCCCTGCTGACCCAACTGGGCCAGTGGGCGGCCGACCACCTCGGCGCCACCGCTCGCTGACGACGAGGCGTTCGCAGCGCAACGACGAATCGCCGCCCAGAACTGGACGGCGATCTTCGCGTGGAGTGGTGGTGGTGGGTTGTACGCGGAACCCGTTCTGCCGCGTGATTCCTGAGGTCTGGGGGGCATGCCGCACCGTTCATCCTCCGTGAAGCCCGCGTTAATCCTCCGCGCAGCCCTCACGCTAGCCGTGGCCTGGGTGCGACGTGCCCGGTGAAGGGGGTGGCCTGCCCAAACCCTGCAGGACTGCGACACCTCGACGAGCTGCGCGCTCGCGCCGGTGAATTGTCCAAGGCTTGACACCGTTGTAACTACGATCGGCTCATGACTGCGCTCGCTGCACTCGTCGATTTCTGGGATGAGGAGATTGACCGCTGGGTCAGCGGTCACGCCGGGGTGTCCGACCGACTGCAGCCATGGTTTGAGTCGTACCGAGGCAGGGGCCACGGAGAAGTGCGCCTCGACGCGTTTCCCGAGCCATACACCGGCCGACTGATCGGGAACTCGACGCCCGTCGTCATGCTCGGGCTGAACCCGGGTGCGGCGGTCCCTCGGTTCCAGGCCCCCGGTGGTGTGTTCTTCGAGCAGTTGAAGACTCTGCGCTACAGCGAGTGGGCCGCAACCGTGCCGTATGCGAGCAAGGAGTGGGAGAGCATTGCTGGCCCGAATCGCTTCTATCAGAACCGGTTTGCTTTCGCTCGCCGCCTCCTGGGCGAGCCGAACTGGTCTATTGCAAACGGCGTGTACTTCGAGTTGTACCCGTACCACTCATCCGGCGTGAACGCCTCGATGGAACCTCCCGGCGATGTCATTCGTGAATTCGTCCTCGATCCCATCGGCGATCTGGACACGCAGCACGTCTTCGCATTCGGGAAGCCCTGGTTCAGCGTTCCCGCGAGAATCGGCCTTCCGCCAGGCCGCGTCCTCTCGGCGAAGTGGGAGATCCCAAGCCGTGAGGCCAGGATCTACTCGTTGCCGAGCGGTCAGGACCTGATCGTGATGGCGCAGAACGGCTACGCCGGCCCTCCGGGCGCCGGCGACACGGAGGCACTTGCCCGGGCAATCGGTCTCCGCTGACTTCGTCGACATCTGTACGACAGTCGGGACTGCAGCCGCGGGTCACGGCCAGGAGCTCCTACATGGCCGTGAGCGCAGAGTGCGACCGCGTACTCGCCGGTCTCCTCATCGAGCACGATGGCGCCCCTCGTCGGTGAAGCTGACGGCCGGCGGCGCGGTCGGTGAGGGCATCGACGACGCCGCGGAGCACCTTCTCCGTGTATGTGTCGCCGAGTTCCCGCATGCTGGCGAGGAACTGTGGGCCGACGGCGTAGCCCGCGAGTTGGTATTCGAGCTTCTCGGAGGCGAGGGTGCGTGCCGGCCAACCGCGCGCTTCGATAGTGGTCCTGAGCCGCCGCGACCCACCTACCCCGATGCAGGCTCCGCAACGGGCCCGATCCGGTCAGCATGCGAACACATGACACGACCCCGACCAAACCCGAAACGCCGCCTGAATCCAGGCGGCGTTTCTTCGTTCCTAGAGGTTCCGCGTACGAGTTCCCACCCGTTCCGCGTACATCCCATGGCGGTGCCCCCGACAGGAGTCGAACCTGCGA
>JAZQRG010000293.1:0-1587 GCA_045629445.1 Mycetocola sp.
TCTCTCCGATCGCGACATCAAGGCAGAGCTGGCGTCCGGACGCATCGGCCTCGAGCCGTCCCACTCCGAGATGATCCAGCCTTCGAGCATCGACGTGCGTCTCGACCGCTACTTCAGGCTGTTCGACAACCACAAATACCCATACATTGACCCGGCCGAAGACCAGCCGGAACTCACCCACCTCATCGTGACCAAGCCGGACGAGCCGTTCATCCTGCACCCGGGTGAATTCGTGCTCGGCGCAACCTTCGAACAGGTCACCCTCGCCGATGACATCGCGGCCCGTCTCGAGGGCAAGAGCTCACTCGGCCGCCTTGGGCTGCTCACGCACTCGACGGCCGGGTTCATCGACCCCGGGTTCTCGGGCCACGTGACCCTCGAACTGTCCAACGTCGCCACCCTCCCGATCAAGCTGTGGCCTGGCATGAAGATCGGCCAGCTCTGCTTCTTCCGGCTCACGTCTCCGGCTGAGAACCCCTACGGATCAGCCGCATACAGCTCGCGTTATCAGGGCCAGCGTGGCCCGACAGCATCCCGCTCTTTCCAGAACTTCCACCGCTCCGACGTCGGTCTCATCGACGCAGGCAGCGCCGGCAGCTAGGCAGAAAGGCCACCGCCATGAGTGACCCCACCGACCTCTCGTTCGCTGACGCACTCATATCGGATGCCGCTACCGAGAGATACCCAAATCGGATGTCTCGCTTCGGTCGCCTTGTCGGCCGCTGGAACGTGCACTCCCGCCGGATGGACGAGGCGACTGGTCACTGGCACGAGTCGGATTTTGTCTGGGTGGTCGCCTTCATCCTGGACGGAAAAGCCGTTCAGGATGTCGCGCTCGTGGCCACCGACGACGGCTACGCGACGATCTCCACCGCTGTGCGTGTCTACGACCGCGAAATGGGCGCGTGGCGGGTCAGCTATTTCGAGCCGGACCGTGGCGAGTATGCCCACCTGGTGGCGACCGCGCACAAGCGTGACGGCATCCGTCAGGACGGAACCCGCAATGACGGGCTGCTCATCCGGTGGAACTTCTCGAAGATCACGGAAACGTCCTACCGGTGGGAGAGCTTCGTTTCCGAAGACGAGGGAACCACCTGGGTGCTCAACGAGCACAACGAGGGCACACGCATCAGCTGAGTCGAGTTTCATGACCGCACGAAGGAGACGTCGATGGCCCGTGACACAGAGTCGGTCATCTTTCGAGCCAGCGAGGCCGATCGCAAGGCCAGCAGGATAAAGCCGGCGGCGGCGATCGCATACGGTGCACCTACAATCCTTGCCGGCGTCTACTTTCTCGGGTGGGTCACCGTGCTCGTGGTGGTGCTCATTACGCTCGCCGTCGCGGTACCGGTCGCGTTGCGTTTCGCGCGCACCGAAGACATGAGTGAGGTCGAGGTCACCGAAGACTCCGTCATCTGGCGGCGTGGCACAACGACCATGGCGGTGATCGACCGCACAAGTCAGGCTCTCGAAGCCGTCCTCTTCTCAGACAGTCACGGTTTTACCACGCAACTGCTCCTCACCGACGGGACAAAACACATGCGCCTGGTGTCAGGGTCATGGTCCTCCGAAACGCTCTCCGCGTTG
>JAZQRG010000294.1:0-2800 GCA_045629445.1 Mycetocola sp.
CCACCGGCGAGGGCACAACTGGACGCACGGATCGTGAGTCCAGCCAGAGCCAGCGGACCAATGCCAGCCGGCGCTGAGAGCTCGGCGCACACGAACTCACCGGCCCTGGACGTCGTTACTTCGGCGGCTGGTGTCGCTCGACGCGCTCGTTCGTCCGCGAGTTCGACGGGGTCACCTCGTGCCAGAGTGCGTGCGGCGTCTGCAGCAGCATCAGCGAGCCTGACCTGTTGGGATGCGACCTGAACGGTCCCGAGACACGCGGCGAGAACAAGGACCACAACGGGAAGGGCAACGGCAAACTCCGCTGTGACGCTCCCCGTCTCACTGTTCCGACGCCGATGCACATGACCCACGGGTCGCCCTACCCGTTGAAGGTCAATGCACGTCGGACAAGGTCGGTAAGAATGGTCCGAACCTCGTCGGACCTCATGATGACAACGAGCAGCCCCGCAAAACCAACAGCCGCCATTGTTGCGATCGCGTATTCGGCCGTCGCCGCCCCTTCGTCGTCGCGCAGCCGGACGACAAGCGCCCTCCAGCGCCGCGGCACGGCCGGTATCTCGCGCGGCCGATTCCCCTTCTTAACGACGTTCTTTCCAATGCTGCTTTTCTCAATGCCAGGTTTCTCGCCCAACGTGAACATCGTGCTCCTTCCGCATTACCTCAGTTGTTGCCTGAGACTCCAGCCTGCGGCGTCGGGTGCCCCAGCATCCGTACTGATTCGGATCCGTGGAGGGATCACCCAAAGCCGGACACTGTTGAGGACAGCACGCTCAGCACGAGCGGAACGACGCCAACGAGCATGAAGGCGGGCAGGATGCATAACCCGAGAGGAATCATCAGTCGCGTGCCGAGCGCCGCGGCGCTTCGTTGCGCCTCGGATCGTGCGTCACGGCGAATTCGGGCCGCTTCGCTCGTGAGCAGGTCAGCGGCGGGAATGCCCGCTGCTCGGGACAGAGCGAGGATCCCGTCGATCGCTGAAGAGCTCGCGGTGCGCGCGGCGTTGTCCACCCGCCCGCTCTGGGTGGTGCCGAGGGCGGCATCACGAGGGCGCACGGGCGCTGCGCGGGAAGGGCGTCTCCTTTCACCACCCCGGCGCGAGACGGCCTTTGACGGATGATGAATCTGGTCGAGACGGCACTGCTCAAGCGCGTTCTCGACGGCAGCCTGGGCCCGCGGCAACGATGTGCCTGACGACAGCGCGATGGCCAGGAGGTCGATTTCAAGTCCTGGCGCGCTTGTCACCGGAAGCGCGCGGGTGACCATCCGGTTTGACCATCGCCACGCCAGTATGGTCAGGGTGATTCCAAGCGCCAGGCAGACGAGCCCGGGAGCGGTGGTGAAGAGGATGCCGAGGGTGTCGAACCCGAGGAGCGTTCCGAAGAGCAGACCAACAGCGGGGAGCAGCGTCACAAACTTCGCTGTTGAGCGCGGACCGGCAAGAGCGGCATCGATATCGCGCTGAGCCTGCCCGAGTGCCCGTTGCGATCGGGCAAGTTGGGCGAGACACGGGGCAAGCCTTGCCCCTGTACCGATGGCGACCGACCAGGCTGCGGCGACCGCTCGCCAGGCATGCCCGTCAGGACCGTCGTTCGCTGCTCGCACGATCGCCGCGGGAACGTCAATCCCGTCGCGGGCGGCGAGCGCCGCCGCCGCGACGACGACGTGCGCGGGATCCTGATGCCCGAGTCTCGCTCGAGGGGGTGGATGGCGTCGAGCACCGGGATGGCGTCGAGAACCGGCTTGGCGTCGAGCACCGGCTTTGCTCTGAGCCGGATCTGCGTTGGGGCCGGGGAGCGCTTCGGCGCCCGTGGTGACGCCTGCGCCCCCGGTGACGCCTGCGCCCGCGTTCTCGCGAGCGTCGCCACCGGCATCCGCATCCGCAAGGTACCGCCAGGCGGCGGACGGCGTGACCCCGGCGCCGAGGAGGACGGACAACCGCTCGGTGATCGCGGCCACTCGTTCCACAGCGGGTGTCGGGTCGGTCACGGTGGCACCTCATGAATGGACAGCCGGCCCAGCCCGTCGAGACCGAACCGTCCGAGCCGGGACAGGCGACGTGCCCCGTCCACGCGTTCGAGATGCAGAACCAGGCCGATGGCGCTCACGGTCTGCCGCGCAACGGCATCCTGCGTCATTCCCGCGAGCGCGCCAAGTGCCTCGATCCTTGAGGGCACATCGGCGAGGGAGTTTGCGTGCAGCGTGCCTGCACCGCCATCGTGACCGGTGTTGAGAGCGGCGAGCAGTTCGCGCACTTCGGCTCCGCGACACTCACCGACGACGAGGCGATCCGGGCGCATGCGGAGAGCCTCGCGAACGAGGCGATCCATGCCGATCGCGCCCGCTCCCTCGAGGTTGGCCTGCCGCGCTTCGAGTGAGACGAAGTGCGGGTGCTGAACACCGAGCTCGGCGACGTCTTCGATGGCGACGATGCGCTCGGTACCGGGAGCGGTCGCGAGCAGCGCGCCAAGCAGCGTGGTCTTGCCCGTCCCGGCCGCGCCCGTGATCAGGAGGTTGGTGCGATCGGCGACCGCTTGCGCGAGGACATCGGCAGTGGTGGCATCGAACATGCCGACGGCACCGAGTTCGGCAAGGCTGTGGCGCCGAACTTGCGGTACCCGGATGCTGAGAAGGGTCCCTGTGACCGAGATGGGTGGGAGAACGGCATGCACGCGGACGCCGCCGGCCAGCCTCACGTCAACGCACGGTGTCGCCTCGTCGATGTGCCTCCCACCCAGCGCGATCAGCCGCACAGCGAGGTCACGGACCTCTCGCTCGGAAAGTTCCAGCGAGTGATCTC
>JAZQRG010000295.1:0-3988 GCA_045629445.1 Mycetocola sp.
GCCCCACGGGCTAGCTCCTACCGTCGACAACGACGGGACGAGCAAATAGACGTCCGCCCCTTCGATTGACTCATCCGATGGGGCGGACGCCTGAGAGCGCGCGAAGCTCAGCGCGAGGCAACGGCCTCGTCGGGCGTGGCAACGACCGCAGCCTCAGTGACCTCGGCGGCTGGGGCAGCCTCGACCACAGCCTCCCGCTCGGCACCCGGCTTGTCGTCGTCGCTCGAGTCGACCACCACGGTCGCGGCCGGGGTCAGCGCGCGAGCGGCCGAGAGGGACAGGGCGATGACGAGACCGACGAGTCCGGCACCGAGCACCACAGCGCCCAGCACGGCCCACGCCTGGCCGGCGTAGACCTCGACGCCCGTGGCGGAGCCGTCCTTGAGGGTCTTGGTCATCGTGCGGATGTGCGAGACGGCTGTCCAGGTCCCGCCACCTACGGCGGCGAGCGAGCCTGCGATCAGCGCCCAGAAGGAAACGCTGCGGGTCAGGTTGGTGCGGGTTCTCATGAAGTCTCCTCGAAGTCGTGGTCGCGACACGACGATGCCGCGACAGCCGTCATCGTTCTCCACGAGTCCGTGAGGTTCCTCTGAATCCCCTAGGTGTCCGCTGTGCGTGAGACGCTCGAAACATCACGAGCCGCCCCATCGACTCGCTGTCGTTGGCCTACCCATGCCGTCGCGATGCGGCTGTGGTTTTCAGGAGGGTCATCGGCCTCCCGGCGCGGCCGGCATGTGCTCCCCAGGGCGCACATGCAAAGTGGCCCCGACTGCGTTTACGCAGTTCAGCGTAGTTCCGCGACGATCCCACGATTCATGGATCGAACCGAAGATCGGACGGACACGATCGAGTCATTTGTCACCCGACCGTGCGGCGGTCCCAGCGAATGGTTCGCCGCAACTGTTTTGTAGGTCGGCTTGCAGCGGCCCCAAATCCCCATTCATCGCCGGCACCATGGTCTCCTCGTACCAAGCGTGGTCGGGATCGCGTACCCACTTCTTGACCAAAGGCAGCTCGTAGTGGCGCGACAGTTGGTCAGCCGCGCGCTCCTGTGCGGGCAGGTCATCGGCCTGCGCACCATTCAGGTACGAGCGTTGCCAGGCGCACCTCCACACGGTGACCAGCTGGGACTCACCGAACCCCTGCTCGAAGGTGACATCGCCGTTCGCTTTGGTCACGAGGCCGTCGACGCGGCCAGCCAGGTCCGGCAGCTTCACATCTGTGGGGAACGGGGCGCGAAAGACCTGCTTCGCCGATTCGTACTCAGCACTGACCTCGGCCGGGTTGATGGACTCCCGGCTCGGCGAAGAAGTCGTCAAAGGGTTCGTCACTATTCCTGTCGCAACCGCAGCAGCACTTCCTGCCGCCACAACGACCAGTCCTGCAGCACTGACACCCAGCCAGCGACCGATGGACCAGCGACTGTGCGCCGACCGTTCGAGTTTTCGTCCGATCGCTGCCCGCGTCTCGTCGACGAAGGCGACCCAGTCAGAACCCTCCGGGGGTGCGGTGTCAGGCGTCTTCATTGGCCAGGTCCTTCCGAAGTTTGGTCCGTGCTCGCTGGAGGCGTTTTGCGACGGCCGCATCGGACAGACCAAGAACGGCAGCGGCGTCCTTGTAGGTCATGTCCTCGACCAGACACAGATGGACGACCATGGCCTCGTGACGCGGGAGGCGGTCTATCGCGTCATGGATCCATCGCATCGGCGCATCGGGCTCCTCGGCCATGCTCTCGGCAAGGCGCCTTCTTTGGGTCAGCGTCGAGATGAGCCTCGAATGACGACTCTCGGCCCGCCCGAGGTTGCGCGAGTGGTTCTTGCACGTGGCAAGTAGCCAAGGGAGCGCTGAATCGGTCATCAACGTGATTCGACCCGCGTTGTGCCACAACGTCAAAAACGTGTCCTGCACCAGTTCCTGGGCAGACTGTCGCGAAGACGACACACCCCACGCATATCGACCTACAGTCGCGACATGCGTCGAGTAGAGCAGATCGAACGCCTCGGTCGAGCCCGCAGCAACGAGAGCGATCAACTCACTGTCGCCCGTCATATTGTCTCCATGACTCATAGTTGTCTCGCGACACGAGAACCGTGACCGATGTGGTGACACTATTTCGCGAAGTTCGTGCCGCCAGCCTCGATGTTGGGAATCGATAGATGATTTGCCAAGCGTTGAGCCGCCGAAAGCACGCCACACTCGTCGAGGTGGCCCTCGGCACGATGGGTCTCGCGACCCGTTGCGGATCCTGGCGGCCTTCGTCATCTCGAACAACTCGCGGCGGCTTTCGCTGTAGTGTCACCGTTTCATCGATGGGCCCCAGAGGCTGGCGGATGTTGGCCTCAGCTGTAGCGGCTCGACTGAGGGGGCACGAGCGTTGACTCCTTGGGACCAGCACGTGCAGTCATGGCGACGCGCCCCAGGAAGTAGGCGCCGCCGGCGGCCAGCAGGCTGAACAACACCGTGGATGCTGTGCTCGCTTCGCAAGTCGGCTTCCTCATCGCGGCCGACGACACTTACTTAACGCTGTATCGCAAGAAGGGACACCTGTACCGCCGAACCCACCTGAACCTGACGACGGCAGACACATGGGCGTTCAACCGCGACGGATTCTCACTCGAACGCGAGGGCGCCCACACGTGGCTGGTCTACTCAGATGCGGGCAACTCAACAGCGCGTGTCGAGGTCCCATAGATGCACGTCGCGCTCGGCGACGCTAGGGCCGTGCCGCTAACGACAAGACAGTGCACGCGGTCCCCCGCCCGCCCTCCTCGGATGTGCACCCTGAGGGGGCACGCTCTTCGGAACGATTCTCAACAAAAAAGCGAAACCCCTGAACTCCCAGGGGTTTCGCTCTTAGTGTTCTTGTGTGTCCGAGGGGCGGCACGTGTTCACTAGTCATACCCCTACGCTTGCGGTGAAGCGACGGTGAAATCAGTCGACTCGGCCACCTCAGCGACGGTAGATCTCTCTGCGGTGACCGAGCGCCACGACCAGGACGACAAGGACTTGGTCGTGGATCTCATAGACAACCCGGAAGTCGCCAGTACGCACGCGCCATTCGCCGGCACCACCCACCAGCTTCTTAGCACCGGATGGCCGTGGATCGGCGGCCAGGAGCTCAACGGCAGCCTGCACGCGCCGACGCGCGGCAGGGTCAAGCTTCCGCAGCTGCCTGACCGCGGCCGGTGCCATCTCTACCCGGTAGGTCACACCAGTCCGAGATCAGCTTTGACCTGATCCCACGGGATCGCGGCCTCATCAGTCTCGGCCATCTCGTCCCGAGCACGCTGAGCAGCCTCGATGTCCGCCAGGTCCTCGGCCGACTCCATCAGACGCTCAAGATCATCGGCATCAATCACCGCCGCAACCCGCCGCCCACGACGAGTCAGGAACACCGGGTCATGACCAACCCGGGCCTCGTCGACCACATCAGCCAGACGAGCCCGTGCCTCGGTCACCGTCATCTCACTCATGACCCCAGCGTACGCCTCCAACAAAGATGTACAAGACGGCGCACTCGCTCCATGGAGAACGTCTCCTAGACACGCGGGCGCTCGCGTCCGCCAACGGACACGCCGCCAAGACGGGAAAGACGGGGGACGGATCACTGGGATATCGTCCACCGCAAAAGGCTGCGGCCTCGAACCTGGGACGCTTCGCCCTGCAGTTAGTCGGTGATCTGCACGGGTGCCCGAGCCTGATTCTGCGCGTCGCTGCCGGAGCTGAACGTCTCGATCTGGAACGGCGCTCCTCGCTTGCCGCCCAGGCGCCATTTGACCCGCACCGAGCGTCCGCCGTCGACTCGCTGCCGCTGCTCAATCCATGCCATGTCGTGCTCCTCTGACCCTCGTTAGGTGTCATCGGTGCACTCCCGTGGCCAGCATGTGCTCCCCTGGTGCTCCCCTGGGCGCAAATGCAAAGTGGCCCCGACTGCGTTTCCGCAGTTCAGGGCCACTTTTGCTTGGGTGTCCGAGGGGGGACTTGAACC
>JAZQRG010000296.1:0-3265 GCA_045629445.1 Mycetocola sp.
GCTGAGCGGCTGGCTCCACGAGCAATCAATCGTTGCGATGAGGCCACCGGCATAGCGCACGGTGACGAGGCCGCCGGTCTCGACGTCGATTCCCGCGTCGGCGTGCAGGATGCGGTTGGATGCGGCGTTGACCGATTCGGCGGGGAGGCCGCCGGTGAGTGCGTCAATGAGGTCGGCGCAGTGCACAACATGGTCGACGATGGCGCCTCCGCCCGACAGCTCGGGGTCGGTGAACCACTCGCGGTGCTCGAGCGGCAGCTTGCCGTTGTTGGTGCCGTTGATGGCGAACATCTCGCCCAGCCGGCCGGCATCGAGGTGCTCCCGCATCACGGCGAACCCCGGGGCAAACCGCACAGGGAACGCCACCATCAGGATGACACCCGCAGCGTCGCAGGCAGCCACCATCGCTTCACCGTCGGCAACGGTCGTCGCGAGCGGCTTCTCGCAGAGGACGTGGACGCCATTGCGCGCGGCCTGTTCGACGACGGCGCGGTGACCGGAGTTCTCGGTGGCGACGACGACGGCGTCGGGCTTCCACGCGAAGAGTTCATCGTAACTGTCGACGTAATTCACGCCGAGCTTCGCCGCGAGTTCTGCGCCACGCAGGGCGGCGTCCGGTGCATCGGGGCCGTCAGGATCGGCGACGAGCACCTCGATGTCGGGCATCCGCAACAGCGCCGAGACATAACTCGCTGCGTGCGTGTGGGCGAAGGATGCGATCGCGACCTTGAGGGGGGATGTCATGCTGCTGCTCCCTGTACGTTTCCGAACTCTTCCATGTCGACGACCCTTCCGGTGCGAATCGATTCGTATGCGGCCTGGGCGAGGTAGACCGCAATAGCGCCGTCTTCGGCGCTGACCCGTGGCTGTTCGCCGCCGGCAAATGCCTCGGCGAACTCGCGGATCTCGGTGAGGTACGGGCTTTCCCTCAGCTCGGAGGTGGGAATGACCAGCCCCGAAGCTTCCTCATCGTGCAGCGATGTGGTGAGGCCCG
Organism: Mycetocola sp.; assembly: GCA_045629445.1. Lineage (GTDB taxonomy): Bacteria > Actinomycetota > Actinomycetes > Actinomycetales > Microbacteriaceae > Mycetocola_A. The sequence goes on from JAZQRG010000296.1 coordinate 995, forward strand.
TGTTCTGGCTTGAGTCGTAGCGGATCACGCCGGCGTCGCCCGCGATGCTGAAACCCGTTGTGAACGGTGTGCCGATCGCTCCCCAGGTCGCGCGAATGTGTGAGATCGCACCGCCCACGTGAGTGAGCGTGACGTGAGCAGAGACGAAGGGCGGAACGACGTTGTCGACGGTGGCCGGGCTTTGAACGGCATAGATGGTCTCGACCTCACCGCAGGTCCAGCGGGCCTGGTCGAGGTCGTGGATCATCAAGTCCATGATGATCCCACCGGATGCCGCTTCGTCCTGGAACCAGGTTCCAACGGCCGGGCTCGAGCCGCCGCGGAAGAACCGGGCGACGGCGACCTTCCCGATCTTTCCGGCTTCCACGGCTTTGTGCGCAGCGACATACGGACCGGTGAACCGGACCACGTGCGCCGGGTAGATGTGAACTCCAGCGGCTGAGGCGGCGTCGTACACCTCGCGGGAATCCTGCGCCGTCAGCGTGAGGGGCTTTTCACAGACGATGTCTTTGCCGGCGTCGATCGCCGCGAGGGCGAGGGTGCGGTGGGTGCTCGTCGGCGTGACGATGTCGACGCAGTCTGCACGGCGGAGCGCCTCATCGAGTGTGTCGACGACCTCGAACCCGTACTTCTCGGCGAGTTCGGCAGCGCCGGCCTCGGAGTAGACGAGAACCTCTGCCCCGAGCTTCTTCCAGGCGGCTGCGTGCACGCGCGAGATGGCACCCGCGCCGAGAAGCGCGACGACGAGACGCTGCTCGCTTGTGTCGGTGTGTGAAGAGTTGTTCATGAATCTTTCTTTCATTTCAGACCCGCGTGGGCAATGCCTTCAACGACGCGGCGCTGAAGAATGATGAAGGTGATCAGGATGGGTGCCATCGCCATGAGCGACGCCGCCATGAGCACGCCGGTGTCGACGCTGCCCTGGTAGCCCTGCAGGGTCGCAAGTCCGACCGAGAGCGGCATTTTGTCGGGAGTGCTCGCGACGACGAGCGGCCAGAGCAGGTCGTTCCACGACGCAAGCACCGTGATGATGGTGAGCGACACCAGACCCGGTTTTGCCAGTGGAAGCATGACCCGCCAGAAGATCTGCCAGGTGTTACACCCGTCAAGCCGGGCCGCCTGTTCGAGTTCCGCCGGCATCCCCTTGAAGAATTGCATCATCAGGAACGTGCCGAATGCACTGAACAGGCCGGGAGCGGCGATGCCGAGGATGGTGTCGAGCAGGCCAGCGCCCTGGATGAGCTGATACTGCGGGATCAGGTAGACCTGGCCCGGCACCATCAGGATCGACAGCAGGAGGGCGAGAAGCACTCCCTTGAAGCGGAAGTGCATGCGGGCGAAGGCATAACCGGCCATCGAGCAGAGGATGACCTGGGCGACGGTGCGGAGCACCGTGACCGCGAGCGACACCCAGAACTGGTCAAGGAACGGCAGGCGGGTGAAGACCTCGGCGAAATTGCCCCACTCGAAGCTCGAGGGGATCAGGACCGGAGGAACCGCTGTGATGTCGGCCTGGGTCGACACCGACATCTTGATCTGCCAGACGAACGGGAAGATCATCAGGATCGACGCGATGATGAGCGCGATGTGCGCGCCCCCGTTGCGACCCTCGCGGGGCGTCGACCGTGGATCGCGCTGGCGTGCCTCGCTCGAACCAGAACGCTGGGTCGCGGCCGGGCGTGCTTCAGTGTCAGTCGACATAGTGGACCCATCTGCGCTGGAGGCGGAACTGCATGAACGTGAAGAGGCCGATGATCAGGAGAATCAGCACGCCGATCGCTGACGCGTAGCCCTTCTCATTGGCGCTGAACGCTGCGTCGTAGAAGAGGAAGACGAGCGACTGGGTCTTCGGCATGACCGGGTTGCCAGGGCCGAGGAGCGCGTAGAGCATGTCGAACAGTTGGAAGCCTGAGATCAGCGTCATTACCGAGAGGAAGAAGATCGACGGAGTTAGCAGCGGAACGGTGATCGACCGGAACTGCCGCCAGTTGTTCGCCCCGTCGATGGAGGTTGCTTCGTAGAGTTCCGGTGGAATGCCCTTGAGTCCGGCCGAGAGGATGATCATGTTGAACCCGAGCGACATCCAGAGTCCCATGATCGCGACGGCGATGAGGGAGAACCACTCGGTCGAGATCCACGCGGGCCCGTTGATGCCAACGACAGCGAGCGCCGAGTTGATCACGCCGTAATCGTTGTTGTAGATGATCCGCCAGACCATCGAGATCGCCGTTGGCATCGCGATGTACGGCAGGAAGAAGCAGGTGCGGTAGA
>JAZQRG010000297.1:0-6941 GCA_045629445.1 Mycetocola sp.
TCTGGATGAAGGCGCGGCGCCTGGATCCCGACCGCGGCGAGCGCGCGCCCCGAGAGCACAACACCGCTCTCGGCGAACCAGCGCGGCCGCGTTGCCGTCGTCGTGAACCGCGCGTGCGGTCCAACCGCGGTCACCCGGTACCGGGCATCGGGATCGAGACCCGGGATACGCACGAGCCCGGGCGGCCACGTCGACGGCCGCGCGAGCAACGCAAACTCGAACAGAGCCTCCGAGCGGTCCTGCGCGACGACGCCGTGTACCGCCAGTTCGGTGACCGGGTGATCCACCCGCACTGTCCGGCCGGAGTGGATCAGCGGTCGGAACCGCTTGTGCAGGGCGATCCACTCGGCGAGCTCGGCCCGTTCCTTCTCGGTCGCGCTCGAAATGTTCCACTCCACCCCGAAGTGACCGAACAGCGCCGTCGATGCTCGGAACGACAGATCGTGCGTGCGTCCCGTCGTGTGCGAGCGCGGGCTGCCGATGTGACTGCCGACGAGCTCGGGCGGAATGAGCTGCCCGGTCCAGCGCAGGATCCCCTGCCGCTCGAGCGGGTCAATGCAGTCGCTCGCCCAGACTCGGTCCGTGAACTCGAGCACGCCGAAGTCGACCCTGGCGCCACCTGATGAGCACGACTCGATTTCGAGGTGCGGATGCCGCGACTTCAGTTCCGCAAACAGGCGATAGACCGCGAGTGTCTGGGCGTGCACCCCCGCCTTCCCGGTCACCGTCGAACCGGCATCCACCAGGTCGCGGTTGTGGTCCCACTTGAGGTAATCGAGCCGGTACTCGTCGACGAGGGTGGAGATCGACGCGAGGATGTACTCGTACGCCTCGGGAATCGCGAGATTGAGTACCTGCTGCGAGCGCTGCTCAAGCGGCAACCGATCGCCGGTCTGCAGGATCCAGTCGGGGTGGGCGCGGGCAAGGCCGGAGTTCGGGTTCACCATCTCCGGCTCGAACCAGAGCCCGAACTGCATGCCGAGCTCGCGCACCCGATTTACGAGCGGATGCAGCCCCTCCGGCCACACCTCGGTATCCACAACCCAATCGCCGAGCCCCGCATCGTCGCTGCGCCGCCCCGAGAACCAGCCGTCGTCAAGCACGTACCGCTCGACCCCAACCGCCGCCGCGTGTTCGGCGAGCTCGAGCAGCGGCTCGAGCCGGTGATCGAAGTACACCGCCTCCCACACGTTGAGCGTCACCGGCCGCACCGACCGCGGGTGCTGCGGCCGAGCGCGCAGCCACTCATGGAATCGCGCCGCCTGCTCGTCGAGCCCATAGCCCCACGAGCCGTAAACCCACGGCGTTGCGTACGACTCGTCCCGTCCGAGCACCACTTCACCCGGCAGCAGCAGTTCACCGCCGCCGAGCAGCGTCCTTCCGCTGGTCATTCGCTCGAGGTACGAGACGTGATTGCCGCTGAAACCAACGTGCATCCCCCACACTTCTCCGGAGCGCGGTCCGAAACCAAACCCGGCCTCACCCGCAACCAGGACTGTCGCAGCATCCGCCCCCGTTCGCCCCCTCCGCGATTCACGCAGGTGCGTGCCGACCGTGATGGCCCGACGCTGTGGCACCCGCTCCTTCGCCCACCGCCCGGCCTGGTCGAGCGATTCGGTCGCGACGGGCGGCACCGGCAGGGTGACGACGAGCCGCTCGACCTCGTACCCGCTGTCGGCACGGTTGGTCACCGTTGCGCGGGAACGCAGAACTCCGGATGCCGTGAGCTCGATTTCGAGCACGAGGTCGAGGTTCGCGACGGCGTCGGTCGCAAACGCAATCACCCGCGAGCCGTCAATGTCGTAGCGCACCCGATCGAACTTGGGCGACCAGTCACTCCCATCGGCGCGCGAGCCCTGCAGTCCGGGCGCACCGAGCCAGCCGGCGCTGTGCTCGGGGACGATGCTCACTCGCACCGGCACGTCGACGGCGTTCTCGAGCATGGGCGAGGTCGAGTCCGCGAGGTCGCGCAAATCGTCGGCCGAGGCCTCGCCAAGGTCGGCTCCCCAGTGCAGGATGGAGGGCAAGGCGTTCGCCGGAGAATCGAGAACGAGACTCACCCCGGCTTCCCGAAGGTGGATCTGAGTTGGAGCGATCGAATGAGTCATGGTCCCTTTCCTCGGCAGCGCTGGCGTGGTAGACAGTATCTTAGGCGAGTTAAGTAAGTTCCACTTCTCGGCCTTTCCGCACGATCGACGTACAAAGGATGATGGAGTCCATGCCGATAATCGACAACCCCTCACTACAGCTCTACACACTGAGGGATGCCCTCGCCACTGATTTCGCCGGCACCATGGAGCGGGTCGCCGCGATCGGCTACCGCCAGGTTGAGCCATACAACTTCGTCGCTGACGTCGACGCCCTCGAGCAGGCGCTCGCCACACATGGCCTCGTTGCGCCGTCCGCCCACGTCGGGCTCCTGAAGCTCGACGATCAGCGCCCCGCTTTTGAGGCCGCCGGTCGCCTCGGCATCGGCATCGTCATCGATCCGCACGTCGACCGCGCACGCTGGACCACCGCCGCTGACATCGCTGAGACCGCTGAGCAGCTCAACCGTGCCGCTCAGGTGGGCGCTGAGTTCGGCATCACCGTCGGCTACCACAACCACCACTTCGAGCTCGAGAACCGCATCGACGGCAGATACGCCCTTGAGTTCCTCGTCGACGCACTCGATCCTGCCGTTGTGCTCGAGATCGACACCTACTGGGCCCAGGCCGGCGGCGCTGACCCGGTCGCGCTGCTCACCGATCTCGGCGACCGTGTCGTCGCGATCCACGTCAAGGACGGCGACGGCTCCCTCGACACAAAGAAGCAGGTCGCTGTGGGTTCGGGCACCCTGCCGATCGAGCGCATCGTCGCCGCAGCCCCTGCCTCAGCGATCGGGGTCGTCGAACTCGACGACTTCGACGGTGACGTGTTCGATGCCGTGACCGACAGCTTCCGCTACCTCACCGGAAAGGCATCCGCATGAGCGGCACCGGCCCCGTCGGCATCGGCATCATCGGTGCCGGCGTCATCAGCGAGACCTATCTCGAGAACCTGCAGTCCTTTCCCGATGTGACGGTCCACGTCATCGGCGATCTCTTCGAGGAGGCCGCAGCAAAGCGCGCCGCGCAGTTCGGCATCGCGTCGAGCGGTGGCGTCGACGCCGTCCTTTCCCACCCCGATGTCGAAATCGTCGTCAACCTCACCATCCCGACCGCGCACGTACCGATCGCCCTTCAGGCCGTCGCCGCCGGCAAGCACGTCATCGGCGAAAAGCCGTTCTCGCTCGATCGTGCGAGCGGGCTCGAACTGCTGCAGGCCGCAGCGGATGCCGGTGTGCGCGTCGGCTGCGCACCCGACACCTTCCTCGGTGCCGGTTTGCAGGCTGCGTTCCGCGCCATCCGTCGCGGTGACATCGGCACACCGCTCACCGCGTTGACACTGATGCAGTCCCCCGGACCGGAGTCATGGCATCCGAACCCCGCCTTCCTCTTCCAGGAGGGCGCTGGCCCACTGTTCGACATCGGACCGTACTACCTCACGGCCCTGGTCCAGGCGTTCGGCTCGGTCTCGCGGGTTGCGGCGACCGGGTCGACCGCCCACCCGAAGCGCGTCATCGGTTCGGGCCCCAAGGCGGGCGAAGAGTTCGACGTCACAGTGCCGTCGCACGTCAGCGCACTGCTGCAGTTTGCCGAAGGCGCGTCGTCACAGAGCATGTGGAGCTTCGACTCGGCGATCGGCCGACAAGGCTTCGTCGAGATCGCCGGCACCGAGGGCACCCTCGTGCTTCCCGACCCGAACTACTTCGACGGCGACCTCGTCATCCACCGCCGCGGCTCTGAGTCGAGCGAGGTGCTCGAGAAGACGGTCGCGAGTTCGACGCGCGGAACCGGCGTGCTCGACCTGGCCCGGGCGATCCGGGAGGGCCGTCCGCACCGGGCATCCGGCGGGCTCGCCTTCCACGTCGTCGACACGATGGTGTCGCTCAGCGAGTCGGTAACCTCGGGCGAGTTCGTCACCGTGGACAGCACCCCACCGACAGACCCGCCGCTGCCCGACAACTGGGACCCGCACGCGGCGACCCTGTAACGCCCGATCGCGCCCCATCCGTGCCCGGCGCTGCAGAAGGTTCTGTGGCGCCGGGCACGAATGCAGCGTCCGCCCCTCACGGGGGCGAGACAGGTCGGCGAGGCGTGCCTACAATTGCAGGAACAGGTCCGCTCGCCTTACTTCATCTACTTTATAAAGCAAAGTAAGTTACTGTGGTCTCATGACCGAGAAAACCCGTCGCCGAGCGAGCTCCAAAGGCAGGACGCTCGACCTGATCCGCTCCTCGGGGCCGATCAGCCGCGTCGAACTTGCCGAGCTCACCGGCCTCACCCAGGCCACGATCTCGACGGTCGTGCGTGAACTGCTCGCGGACGGGGTCATCAGCGAGACCGGCAGAGGCGAGTCGACCGGCGGCAAGCCACGCATGCAGCTCGAGATCAACCCGGCATCACGCCTCGGAATCGGCGTGCACATCGGCCAGGACTACATCACGTACATCGTCGCCGACCTCGGCGGCACCGTTGTCGGGCGCAAACGGGTCGACGGCCCCGGCGACGCATCGCCGATCACCGTCGTCGTGCGCATGGCCGAGGACATCGAGTCCCTCATCGTCGGCCTCAACCTCGACCGGTCATCCATCGTCGGGATGGGCCTCGCGATCCCCGGCCCGGTCGACCTTCTCGCCGGCACCGTGCGGGACGTTCCCTCGCTGATGGGCTGGAGCGAATTCCCGATCCGCACAGCACTCGCGAAAGCAACCGGGCTGCAGGTCGAGTTCGACAACGACGCAACCGCCGCTGCGATCGGTGAATACTGGCTCGGTGCGACGGTGGACTACGGCAGCTACGCCTCGGTCTACATGGGCTCAGGCATCGGCTCGGGCATCGTCATCGACGGCACCATCTTTCATGGGCTCTCCGGCAATGTCGGCGAAATCGGCCACCTCAGCGTTGAGGCTCGCGGCCCCCGATGCGTGTGCGGCAACAACGGTTGTCTCGAACTGTTCGCGGGACCGGCCGCCATTATGCAGAAAGCAACGGATGCCGTCCGTCGCGGTGATCTGGACATCCCGCTGACCGGAAAGACGTCGGTCGACTTCGCCAGCCTCGGCACGGCAGCGACACGGGGAGAGCCAGCGGCCGTTGCCCTGATCGAAGAATCCGCCGGCTACATCGCAAGCGCCGTCGTCTCGCTCGTCAACCTCTTCGACCTGCCGCTCATCGTCCTCGCCGGAAACGCGTTCGCAACGGCCGGCTCGATCTACGTGCGGACGATCTCGGGGGCACTCGCCGAGCGGGCCCTGGTGAGGGACATCCACCCGGTGGAGGTGCGGATGTCGGTGAACGGCAACGACGCGGCAGCGCTCGGCGCAGCGACGCTGGTCTTGCAGGACCGCCTCTCTCCTCGCTCGCTCCGCTCCGTCGCGTTCGCGTGAGCATCCGACCAGTTCAGCACTCACAGACGAAGGTTCGCATGACCAGCTCCCCGCCCACCCGACTGTCGATGGACGGCGGCCAGTCCGGCATCCGGATGAGGCTCACCGGAGCGACGGGCATCATCGCCGAGGTGGAGCGGCCCGGCGTGCTGACCGACCGCCCTGTCATCGACCAGCTCGCCGACCTTGCTCTCGCGCTTGCCGCTGAATCCGGCATCACCATCGAGGAGCTTGCCGTCGGTACGTCAGGACTCACGCCGGCGACGGCAGACCCCGCCGGGCTTCTGCGGGCAACAGCGTCGATCGGTGTGCGCCGGGTCGCGCTCGCCCACGACTCGATCACGGGTTATCTCGCCGCGAACGGCACACAGCCCGGCGTCATGCTCGCTGTCGGCACCGGCGTCGTCGTGCTCGCGCTGAGCGAGTCGAGCGTCGCCAAAGTCGACGGCTGGGGCTCGCTCCTCGGTGACGCCGGGAGCGGGTACTGGATCGGTCGCGCCGGCCTCGACGCCGCCCTCCGCGCCTTCGACGGCAGGGGCAGGCACACTCCGCTCGAGCAGATCGCCGTCACCCGTTTCGGCCCACTCGACGAGCTCTATATGAAGGTGCAGGCCGACCCACAACGGGTCTCCGTCATCGCCTCGTTCTGCCGGGATGTTGTCGACGCCGCGACCGACGGTGATGATGTCGCCCGCGGCATCGTGGCTGCCGCGGCAGCCGAACTCGCCCACTCGGCGGCGAGCGCCCTCGCACGCGTGGGTTGGCAGCCGGGTCAGCCCACTCGAGTGGGCGCCGTCGGCGCTCTCGCCACCCGCGCGGTCCTCATGCGGGAGCACCTGATCACCGAACTCGCGCGGCAAGCGCCGGGCGCGACGTTCGCCGAGCCGCTCGGCGTTCCGCTCGACGGGGTCCAGTCGCTGCTCGATGTTGCCCCGTCGCATCCGTTGCGTCCGTTCATTGCGACGACGGAGCTCGATCCGTCCACACCCTGACGACCGCGCGACTCATGAATCGGCCGGGCTGGACGTCGCCGCCGGCTGGCGTCGGCGCCCCGGGAGGAAAAACCGTGCGTCCAGCCCCGTATAGGCATTGCCGCCCCTGTTTCTCCTCCCGAAACGACAACCCACGCCTTGTGCCACGACCCACCCACGGCCCGGCGACCCAGCCGAACCGTGCGGCACCACATCGGACCCCGAAGGGCGGCGGCGTCGCTTCGGGAGGAAAAACCGTAGGTCCAGGCCCGCATACGCCTTGCCGCCGCCGTTTTTCCTCCCGAAACGACAACCCGCACCGCGAACCACCGCGGAGAACCGTCCACGAATCGGCCGCGCGGCATCCGTTCCTTCTGCCCCAACCGCGGCGACCCCCACTCCTTCCGCGGCAGCCCGGCCCCAGACCCGCATACTCTGGCGCCGCGGTTGCCGCTGCGCTACCGTGTGGTCAAAAGGGGGCAGGCATGAAGAACCGAATT
>JAZQRG010000298.1:0-3812 GCA_045629445.1 Mycetocola sp.
TAGTTCGTTGCGTTGAACGAATAGAGCGGGAAGCCGCCCCCGCTCCCGTAGAGGAAACGCCCGGTGATGCCCGTCAAAGGTCCGGACGGCCGTAGCGAGTGGAAAAACCCCGGGGTGTACGAGTAGTGGCCCTGCGGAGCAAAGTACGACACGAGGTACTGTTCGCCAGGATTGAGCGGTACCGGTGCTGAAAGTGCTGCGGTCTGCCAGCCAGTGCTCATCTCGCCTGTGAAGTTCACAGTAGCGAGCCTCTCCCCTGCCGAGTTCCACAACGATCCGGTGTGTTCCCCGTCATTGCCCGGACCTTTGAAGAAACGGATGGCGGTTACCGACCCGGCTTCGCTGGTTGTGAATGCCATACCGAGCTCGACCGGTGCCGGGTCATCCGTCGCCGAAACGACGGCCGGTGCTTCGTTTCCGAGGATCGTGTACTTTGCACTCGTCGCACCGGAATCAGCGGTATGGAACGACCATTGCTGATTCGCGAGCGCGACTCCGCCCGTTGAACGGATTCCCGATACCGTGACCTCAACGTCCGCGTCTGCAGGGAGGCTTTCATTGGGCGTGAAGATGACTGTCTTACGGTTTCCGCTCAGAACAAACTTGCCTGCCACATTCCCGTTTGCGACCACTGCTACCTGATACCCGTCAGCAATTGCGGCCGAGAAGGTGATGCTTATGCTCGTGTCGGCTGCGATGCCGAGGGCGCCCGCTGCGGGTTGCGTGCTCACGACCGTCAGGGGATCAGGCGTCCCTTCGAAGATGACGTCAACGGCGTACCCGGTCGACGTCCGTGAATCCGGAAACGTGTTGGCGTAGCTATACACGCCCGAATTCGCTGCGACGTGAAGGGGGCCCTCTGTGAAACCCGCCCCGATGTACGCCCCTGGGGTTGCCGAATAGTGCCCGACCGAGGTGCGGTAAGACGCGACATACTCGGTGCCCGCCGTCACGGACACAGGCTGGGCGAAATACACCGTCTGCCATCCTGAGGAGCTTTCTTCGCTGAAGATCGCCGTGGCAAGCGAACCCCCATCCGACGACCACAGCGCACCGACGTGGCTCCCCGTGTTACCGGCTGCCTTGTAGAAACGGATGCCTCGGATAAGACCGGCGTCGGAAGTAGAGAAACGAACTCCGAGCGTGACGGCGTCGGGATCACCGACCTCGATGATGGCAGGAAGATCGGCGTCGTCGTAGAGGCTGCACGGGCATACTCCCGGCTCCGCAGGTGGCTTCACCGTTGTGAACGACCATTCACCGCCGGACACCGGTTCGGCGCCCGTCTCACCCCAGATCGTGAGCGAGACCGAGTACTTCACAAAACCTGCGAGCGGCTGCGCCGGAGTGAAGGTCGCCGTGCGGGTGTCAGGATTGTATGCTGTCCCGCCGCTCACGAGCGCGCCCAGGCTGTCGCGCACGTCAAGATCGACCGCATTCGCCGGGACGTCTTTCGAGAGCACAGCACTCACGACACCCGATGGCGCAACGCTGGACGATCCAGGATGAGGCCACTGCTGCATCGCGATAAGCGGAGACGTGTCAATAGTGTCAAAGACGGCATCAACGAAGTAATTGCCACGACCGAAACTCTTGGTCGGGAACGTCCCGTCTGTGCTGTAAACACCAGCCGCGACCGTTCCGAAGCCACCATCGATTCTGAAGGGATGGTGGTCAAGGGCTGCGTAATCGCCGAAGTTTGCCTCAGCGGAATAATGTCCGGATGGTGCGTTGTACGAAACGACGTAGGTGCGACCGGCGGTCACAGGGACGGAGGTGTCGAACGTGGCCATCTGCCATCCCGACGGAGACTCGTCAGCAAAGGTTGTGGTTGCAAGACGCACACCGTCACTTCGCCACAGTGACCCGGTGTGGGTTCCGGTATTGGCCGCGCTCTTGTAGAACCGGACCCCCGAGACGAAGCCGTTCACGGTGGGTGTGAACCGGAGACCCGCCTCGATGGGGGAGGAATCACCGCTGTCAGGCATGGACGGCACCTCGTCACCGAAGACAGAGAACGGTCCTGACACATTCAGGGACAACGTCGTTGGCGTCGTCGGGTAGTTCGTACTGTCATCCACCGCTCGGATGAGCACGGACGTCGTCGACATACCCTTTTGAACGTATCGGTACGACCAGTCGGTCGTTCCCGACGCCGGATGCCAGGAAGCTCCGCCGTCCGTCGAGACTTCGACACCGGCGACTCGCCCTCCGACGTCACTCGCCGTGCCCGTCAACTCCACAAGTGAGCCATTGGACATGGTCGCACCATGGACCGGGCTCTCGACCGTGACGGTGGGCGGTGGCGAATCGCTGCTCGCAGTTGCGATTGTCAACGCTTCCTCGAGCGAACCAGGTTGCGCCCCCATGTCGGCGAGGAGATTCACTTGAGCCTGCTGCATCCGGGGATCAGCGGGAGCACCGTCTCCGTCGTGTTCAGCGTCGAGACCCCATGCCCATTGGACGCTCCCCGCCGAGAACACGAGGGCTCCGCTTGGTGCACGGTAAAGAGTGAGGTGGTGGGTCGTTGTTCCAGGCTTAACTGTGTTGCCGTAGTCCTGCAAATACTCGGGAACGTCGCCGGTCGTCGTTGACAGACGGATCAGACCGCCTGGGCGGAAGCCATTGTCGATGTCTTCGTTGGACTCGTACCCCACAGTGTGCGGCGCGAGCGACGCGGTCGAGCCGGCGGGAAGGTCGGCCAAACTCGTGTTTCGCCACAGCCGCAACTTGCCTTCCCGTGACGAAACGGAGACAGCGAGATCCGAGTAGTTGACTTGATAGAGCGTCCCGATGAGGCCGTTCTCCGGTTGAGCCGCGCCCACCGAATGTGGTGCGTATCGCGGGTCTCGCCACGTGCCGGTCCACTCGGGTTCTGGATCAATTTTGCCGTGACTCCAGGTCTCCTTGTAGCTCACGAGGGTGCGGTATGCAGTCGCGCCAGCGTCGGCGGATGGTTCGTACCGGGTTCGCCAATACCCTTCATTACCGGCAAGGAACTGAAGGTTCACGCCAGCGTCGCGAGCGGCTTCGATGTTGGCCTTTTGTTGGCCAGACCAGTATTCGTCGTGCCCAACGGAGAGGAACACGTTGTGGTTGGTAAGGAGAGAGCCGTGTCGATCAGTATCGATTCCACTGAAGTAGCTGACGTCGTAGCCGTTCTTCTCCAAGAACCGAACCTGAGCGTATTCACTGGAGAAGTAGAAATCACGGCCCGCCATTTCGCCTCGGGTATTGAACGGTCGGTTGTAGCTGATTTTGTACGCCCGGCCGTTGTCTGCACCCTGATAGAAGTCGCTTCCGCCATAGGTGTTGTAGGCGTGCCACGTGGGATCCGAAGTCTGGAAGAGGACATCCGACGTGCTGGCTTCATCGCGGACGATGAATATGATGTGGCTGGATCCACCCGTGTCGGTTCGAGTGAGAAGCGCGACATAAACGCCCGACACGGCGTCGACCGGAACGTCCCACGACGCCGAAACGTCCCAGGTGCCGCAGTCGTAAAGCTCAGTGGCCTCATCGGTGATGCACTCGTCCTGGACTGCCGGACGGTCGGGCACCAGATCCGCATCGTCGATGTACCGCGCGCCCAGGCCCTGATACCACCCGGTTCGATAGATGTCGACCGTGTAATCGGTCGAATCAGAGTCGATCTTGAAATCCACCTGGCTGCCGACATTCACACTGATGTCGGTCGCGAAACCCTGGATGCTCCGGTCCCCAGCGCCATCGATGTCCCACACGTCCGGGTCCGTCCCGGGCTTCGAGTTCTCACAGACGATGTCGTTCGCATCGGGCGCGCAGGCCTCGGA
>JAZQRG010000299.1:0-10174 GCA_045629445.1 Mycetocola sp.
CGTAGTTGTTCGAGCAGTTGGAGATCGTTGCCTTGACACCGAACGACCGCACCCAGGCGCGAACGAGGAGGTCGCTGCCTGCCTTCGTCGACGAGTACGGGCTCGACGGGTTGTATGGGGTGCTCTCGGTGAACCGGTTCGGGTCGTCGAGCTCGAGGTCGCCGTACACCTCATCGGTCGAGATGTGGTGGAACCGCTTGTCGTGCTTCCGCGCCGCTTCGAGCAGCGTGTAGGTGCCGATGATGTTGGTGTCGAGGAACGGACGCGGGTCGTTCAGCGAGTTGTCGTTGTGGCTCTCGGCGGCGTAGTGCACGATCGCGTCGGTCTCTGCGACGAGCGAGTCCACGAGCGCGGCGTCCTGAATGTCACCCTTCACGAAGGTGAAGCGGTCCTCGGGCAGGCCGTCGAGCGAGGCGAGGTTGCCCGCATAGGTGAGATTGTCGAGCACGGTCACGGTGTGATCGGTGTTCGCAAGCACATAGTGGACGAAGTTCGAGCCGATGAATCCGGCGCCGCCGGTTACGAGAAGTCTGGACACCCGGACAGTTTACCCAGACGGATGCTGTGAATCGGTTTTCGCGGCTCCCAGATTCCGATGGCACGATTGAGGTCGGGTATGCAAGCCCCGGGTGAAAGTTGGGTCGACGGCATCCGTTCTCCTACTCTTATTCTCCCCATTCGAACCCGCTCGAGCCGGCGGTGGACGAACGAATCCACACAGAAAGACGCTCATGACGACAACCACTCCGGCGGGCAAGGCGGAGTCCGCTCCCGCGTCGAAGCTCAAACAGGGAATCACCGGTCCCCTCCTGTTCCTCTTTATCCTCGGGGACGTTCTCGGGGCCGGAATCTACGCACTGATGGGGTCGCTGTCGGCCGAGGTTGGCGGTGCGCTCTGGGCACCGCTCGTGCTCGCTCTCGTCCTTGCCCTGCTGACCGCTGGCTCGTACGCCGAGCTCGTGACGAAGTACCCGAAGGCCGGCGGAGCGGCGGTGTTTGCCGAACGCGCATTCAAGATTCCGCTTGTCTCGTTCCTCGTTGGCTTCAGCATGCTCGCTGCAGGCGTCGTGAGTGCCGCTGGACTTTCGCTGGCGTTCGCTGGCGAATATCTCGGCACCTTCCTCGACGTCCCGCCGATTCCAGCCGCAATCGTCTTCCTCGCCTTGGTCGGCTGCCTCAACGCCCGCGGCATCAGCGAGTCGATGAAGAGCAACTTCGTCATGACGGTGATCGAGTTGAGCGGTCTCGTCATCGTCATCGTTGTCGTCGCGATCATGATGGCCAACGGTGGTGGAGATGTGTCGCGCATCGGCCAGTTCCCGACCGACACCGTGCCAGCCATCGCGACGCTCAGCGCTGCGATCATCGCCTACTACTCGTTCGTCGGTTTTGAGACGAGCGCCAACGTCGCCGAGGAAATCAAGAACCCGAGCAAGATCTATCCGCTCGCACTGTTCGGCTCACTCGCGACCGCTGGCGTCGTCTACATCCTCGTTGGTCTTGCCAGCTCGATCGCTCTGCCCGCTGACGAACTCGCCGGGTCGTCTGGCCCGCTCCTCGCGGTTGTCGCCGCGACCGGTGTCGGCATCCCCGCGTGGGTCTTCAGCCTCATCGCGCTGGTCGCCGTCGCCAACGGAGCGCTGCTCACCATGATCATGTCGAGCCGCCTCACCTTCGGGATGGCCGAGCATGGCCTGTTGCCGAGTGTGCTCGGTAAGGTCCTGCCGAAGCGCAAGACTCCGTGGGTGGCGATCGTTGCGACGACCCTCGTCGCGATGGCGCTCACCCTCGTCGGAGATGTCTCGACCCTCGCCGAGACCGTCGTTCTGCTGCTGCTGTTCGTCTTCATCTCGACGAACGTCGCCGTGCTCGTGCTTCGCCGTGACAAAGTCGAGCATGAGCACTTCAAGGTCTGGACCTTCGTGCCCGTGCTCGGCGTCATCTCGTGCGTCCTGCTCCTGACCCAGCAGAGCGCCCAGGTCTGGATCTTCGGGCTGCTGCTCCTCGCCGCGGGAGTCGTGCTGCACTTCGTCGCAAAGCTCGTGCGTAAGAGCCGCAAGAACTGACGGATGCCGCCCATCGGGAAGCAGATCGCCTCGCCGGTGGTTGCTTTGGGCGGAGGTGCGAAGATTCGCACTACGAAAGGAAGACATGTCGATAGTCGTCACAGGAGCAACCGGACACCTCGGTCGTCTGATCGTCGAGCACCTGATCGAACGCGGCGTCCAGCCGGGTGACATCGTCGGCGCCGGGCGGTCGCCGGAAAAACTCGCTGAACTGTCGTCCGCGCTCGGGGTTGCGACCGCCGTCGTCGACTATTCGAAGCCTGAGTCGCTCGACGCCGCCTTCCGCGGAGCCGACACTCTCATGTTCGTCTCGGGGAGCGAAGCGGGCCAGCGAATCGAGCAGCACCGAAACGTTGTCGACGCTGCTGCCCGGGCCGGTATTAAGCGGATCGTCTACACGAGCGCACCGCACGCTGACACATCGGCACTCGTTCTCGCCCCCGAGCACAAGGCGACCGAGGAAATGATCCGGGCCAGCGGCATCCCGTTCACCTTCCTTCGGAACAACTGGTACACCGAAAACTACGTCGGCGCTTTCACACAGTCGATGGCGTCAGGAACGTACCTCGCGAGCGTCGGTGACGGTCGCGTAGCGAGTGCGTCACGTAACGACTACGCGGAGGCCGCTGCCGTCGTGGTCACCGAGGGCGGCCATGAGAACGCTATCTACGAACTCTCGGGGGACGTGGCCTGGAGCGGGAATGACCTCGCCGCCGCCTTCAGCCGGCTGGCCGGAACCGACATCCCGTATGCCCCCGTCACACCCGAAGGACACGCCGATGTGCTGCGGAGTGCCGGGCTCGACGAGGGCACGATCGGTTTCATCGTCCGTCTCGACGGTGACACCCGTGACGGCGCGCTCGCCGATACCTCGGGCGATCTCGCGCGCCTGATCGGCAGGCCGACGACGCCGCTGCTCGAGGGGCTGCGACAGGCCCTCTCGCGATCATCGGGCGTCGCGAACAGCTAGATTCCGGCGGTGCCGAGCAGACGGCCGACCGCGAATGTGGCACCGAGAGCGAGCGCACCACCAACGACCACTCGAACAGTGGGCCGAAGGGGCGGGCTTCCGCCGAGTTTCGCGCTGAGCGTTCCGGTGAGGACGAGGGCGATCAGGACCGAGACGAACGTCACCGGGATGCGCCATTCGACCGGTGGCAGGAGGATCGCGAGCAGGGGCAGGAGTGCGCCGACGGTGAAGGCGACGGCGGAGGCGCCGGCGGCGTTCCACGGGTTAGCGATATCCGCCTCCGAGATTCCGAGTTCGATCGAGAGGTGGGCGGCGAGGGGGTCGTGCTCGGTGAGTTCCGTTGCCACCTGCCGGGCGGTGCTTTCCTGAAGGCCGCGTTGCTGAAGCATCCCGGTGAGCTCCTCGAGCTCCTCGTCGGGCATGTCCCGCAGCTCCGCTCGTTCCTTCGCGACGAGCGTGCGTTGGGTGTCGCGCTGGCTCGACACCGAGACGTACTCACCGAGTGCCATCGAGATCGCGCCACCGATAAGGCCGGCCGTACCGGCGGACAGGATCGGCAGGTATGCGGTTGTTGCCCCGGCCACGCCGACCACGAGGGCTGCCGTTGAAACGATTCCGTCGTTGGCGCCGAGAACTCCGGCCCGCAACCAGTTCAATCGGCTGGCCAGCCCGGTTCTCGCGTGCGGTTCGTTCGGGTGTGCACCCGGTCCGGCTGGATTGTTGAGCGCGCTCATGAGCACAGCTAAACAGCGAAGTGCTCGTCGTACGAGAGGCCATTGGCCTCGGGAAAACGAACTTGGGGCGGGGCGCAACAGCGACCCGCCCCAAGCGTTACTGCTGTTTTGTTACGGGGTGCGGAGCCAGACAGTTGTGTCCGCGCCGAGGGTGGTTCCGTTAAACGAGCCGCTGGAGAGGATGAGCTCAGCGCCGGCGAGGTTTTCCGGCAGTGTCACGTCGACGGAGCCGGTGTTCGCCACAACGGTGACAGTACCGTTCCTGAACCCAAGAACACCGTCGTCGAGGCCGTCGATCCACTCGAGAGCGCCGAGGCCGAGAGACTCCTCGCTCCGGACGCGCAGCGCCGTGCGGTAGAGCTCGAGGGCCGAGCCGTCGACGCCGGTCTGGGCGTCGCGGGCGTAGGAATCCCAGTCATTCGGCTGCGGCAGCCAGGCATCCCCTGTGGTGTTGAATCCGTACGCGGGTGCGCCGGCTTCCCACGGAATCGGCACGCGGCATCCGTCACGGCCGTAACGCTCACCGTTCGTGCGGAACCAGGTCGGGTCTTGCCGTGCGCTGTCGGGCAGGTCGATGACCTCGGGCAGCCCGAGTTCTTCGCCCTGGTAGATGTATGCGCCGCCGGGAAGCGCGAGCATGAGTGCGGACGCCGCACGGGCGCGCTGCAGGCCAACCTCACGGACCGGCTGGCCGGGGCTCTTGGGCCCGATACCGTGGCCCTGCGGGTTCTCGGCGGTCAGCGCGAGGCGCGACGCGTGCCGCACAACGTCGTGGTTCGAAAGGACCCAGGTGCTCGGCGCACCGACGGCGCTGAATGCCTCGAGTGACTCATCGATGACAGCGCGGAGAGCGGATGCCTCCCACGGCGTCTCGAGGTACGGGAAGTTGAACGCCTGCTGCATTTCGTCTGGGCGTACCCACTTCGCCATGTTCGACAGCGGAGAAACCCAGGCTTCGGCGCAGAGCACACGGTCGCCCTCGTACTCCTCGAGGACCAGGTGCCAGTCGCGGTAGATGTCGTGAACACCCTCCTGGCCCCAGTAGGGCGCGCCACCATCGATGTCTTCGAAGTCGTCGATGCCTGGCTCGAGGCCGAGCGGGGTGTCCCCGCCCATGCTGCCGCCTTCAGCGGGAGGCGTGTAGTCGGGCAGGCCATCGGCCTTGATCATGCCGTGGGCAACGTCGACCCGGAAGCCGTCGACACCCCGGTCGAGCCAGAACCGCAGCACGTCGCGGAACATCGCGCGGACCTCGTCGTTGGTCCAGTCGAAGTCAGGCTGGCTCGAGTCGAAGAGGTGCAGGTACCACTCGCCTGCGGTGCCGTCTGCGTTGGTGGTGCGGGTCCAGGCCGGACCTCCGAAGACGCTCTGCCAGTTGTTTGGCGGCAGCTCGCCATTCTCGCCCTTGCCATCACGGAACATGTAGCGTGCTCGCTCGGGTGAGCCAGGGCCAGCGGCCAGGGCGGCCTGGAACCAGGGGTGGGCGTCGGAGGAGTGGTTAGGGACGAGGTCAACGATGACCCGAATGCCGTTATCGTGCGCCTCGGTGGTCATCGCGTCAAAGTCGTCGAGGGTTCCGAAGAGCGGGTCGACGTCGCAGTAGTTGGCGACGTCGTAACCGGCATCCTTTTGAGGACTCGTCATGAACGGTGAGAGCCAGATCGCATCGACCCCAAGGTCGGCGAGCGACCCCAGCCGGGACGTGATGCCCGGGAGGTCGCCGATGCCGTCGCCATTCGCGTCGGCGAAGGAACGAGGGTAGATCTGATAGATGACGGCAGAGCGCCACCACTCGGGGCTCGTGGGGGTAATCATGCGGCTACTCTATGGCATCTTTCCGATGGTCTGTAAGCGCTTGCTGTACGCCGAAAATGACAACTTCATAACTGTCGCCAGAACTCGCGTACCACAAGTTGTGCTTTTCTGATTCAGCGGGTATATCTGGAAACGCTTACAGCATTTGTTAGCACCGAGAGAACGGCCTTTCGCGCTCATGGCGTGCCACATCCGCACCGGATCGGCCCAGCCGTCAGCAATGACGGGCAACGAAGCCTCGCTCACACACGCAATCACGAAAGGCACACCAATGAGGGTGAAAAACTCTTCGATCCTGAAGGCAGGCGCACTGGCAGCAGTCGCCGCTCTGGCACTCGCCGGCTGCTCCGCTGGCGGAAGCGACAACGCGGACTCAGACGCTGAATCGACCCTGACCGTTTGGGTCGACGCCGACCGGGCACCGGTTCTCAAGCAGGCCGCTGCGGACTTCACCGAGGAATCGGGCGTTAAGGTCAAGCTGGTCCAGAAGGACTTCACCAAGATCCAGGACGAATTCGTCGCACAGGTCCCGAGCGGAAAGGGCCCGGACATCACCATCGGCGCCCACGACTGGCTCGGTAACTTCGTCACCAACGGTGTCGTGCAGCCGATCGAACTCGGTGACAAGGCCGCAGAGTTCGAAGAGGTCGCTATCCAGGCGACGAGCTACGAGGGAAAGACCTACGGCCTGCCGTACGCCATCGAGAACCTCGCACTCCTCCGCAACACGGCGCTCGCCCCCAACGCGCCCACGTCGTACGACGACATGGTCGCAACGGGCAAGGCAGCTGGAACCGAGTTCCCGTTCATCGTCCAGGTCGGCCCCGAGAGCGACCCGTACCACCTGTACCCGTTCCAGACCTCGTTTGGCGCTCCTGTCTTCGGCACCAACGCCGACGGCAGCTACAACCCGGATGACCTCACCATCGGTGCAGGCACCGGCTTCGCAACCTGGCTCGCTGAGCAGGGTGCAGCAGGCCTGCTGAGCACCTCGCTCACGAGCGACATCGCGCAGGAGAAGTTCAACGCTGGCGCGAGCCCCTACTTCCTGACCGGTCCGTGGAACGTTGGCGGCGCCCAGGAAGCCGGCATTGACGTTGCCGTCGACCCGATCCCGTCCGCAGGTGGTCAGCCCGCGCAGCCGTTCGTCGGTGTCCAGGCCTTCTTCGTCTCCGCGAAGAGCAAGAACACCATCGCGGCGAACGAGTTCCTCACGAACTTCATCGCCACCGAGGATGTCCAGACCGCGCTGTTCGAGAAGGGCCAGCGCCCGCCGGCTCTGACCGCATCGTTCGAGGCCGCATCGAGCGACCCCATCGTCGCCGCTTTCGGTGAGGTCGGCGTCAACGGTGTTCCGCAGCCGTCGATCCCGCAGATGGGCAAGGTCTGGCAGTTCTGGGGCGTCACCGAGGCAGCCATCATCGATGGCGAGGGCGACCCCACCGAGCTGTGGACCAAGATGACCGCTGACATCCAGGCAGCGATCGCAGAATAACGCGAACCGGATGCCGGGAGGCAGGCAATCGCCAGCCTCCCGGCATCCGTTGGCGTCACGCACCAACCAACTGAGGCGACCATGCAGACGAGCACGAAGAATTCCAACGAGAGCGCCCCACAGGTCGCCGAGTCCAAGCGGCAGAAGCGGGCCACCCGCATCGCTGAACAGGCCTCGGGGTCGGTCATCGGGCTGCTGATCAAGATCGGCCTGCTCGCCGTCGTCGACGCGATCGCCGTCTACGGGCTGTTCGTGCTCTTCATGCACCAGGACTGGCTGATCTTCGGCATCGTGCTCGTCATCACGGCGGCCATCAACATCGTTTACTTCTCGCGCGGGCTGATCCCTCTCAAGTACCTCGCGCCCGGCCTCGTCTTCCTCCTGATCTTCCAGGTGTTCGTGATCGGGTACACCGCGTACATCTCGTTCACCAACTACGGCACAGGACACAACAGCACCAAAGAGGATGCCGTCACCTCGCTGATCCAGTCAGCCCAGTACCGCGTTCCCGACTCGCCCACCTATGGCCTCACCATCGTCGAACAGCTCGGCGCGTTCAACTTCCTCGTCACCGATCCCGACGGTGAAGTCCTGATCGGCAACACCGAGTCACCCCTCACCGAGGTGTCAGACGCCGAGATGTCCGGCGACAAGGCCGTCAGCCTTCCCGGATACAACAGCCTCAACTTCGCCGACATCGTCGCAAATCAGGACGCGCTCGCGGCCATGACGGTTCAGATCTCGGACGACCCCAACGACGGCGCACTCCGCACTCCGGACGGATCGAGCGCCTACCTCTACCTCTCAACGCTGAGCTACGACGAGGCCGCAGACACCATGACGAACACCGAAACCGGTGTCGTTTACTCCGACACCGGCAACGGAGCGTTCACATCGGACGACGGTGAGGAACTTCTTCCGGGCTGGAGTGTCGTCATCGGCGCTGAGAACTACCTCACCGCGTTCACGGATGAAAGCATCCGTGGTCCGCTCATCGCCGTGACCACCTGGACCTTCGTCTTCGCTGTGCTCAGTGTCGCGACGACGTTCATCCTCGGCCTGTTCCTCGCCATCGTGTTCAACGACATGAGAATGCGCGGGCGCAAGTTCTACCGCGTACTGATGATCCTGCCGTACGCGTTCCCCGGATTCCTCGGTGCGCTGGTCTGGGCCGGCATGCTCAACAAGGACTTCGGTTTCGTCAACCTCGCCCTGCTCGGTGGTGCGGAGATACCCTGGCTGACCAATGAGTGGCTGGCGAAATTCAGCATTCTCTTCGTCAACCTCTGGCTCGGCTTCCCCTACATGTTCCTCATCTGCACCGGGGCGCTGCAGTCGATTCCCGATGAACTGCAGGAGGCCGCGAAAATGGACGGCGCGAACCCGTGGCAGATCTTCCGTCGCATCAAGTTCCCGCTCCTGCTGGTTTCGGTTGCTCCGCTGTTGATCTCGTCGTTTGCGTTCAACTCCAACACCTGCAACCTCATCTACATGCTCACCAACGGTGGGCCGCGCGACGCCTCGGCGAGCATCAACGTCGGTGGCTCCGACATCCTGATCTCGATGGTTTACAAGGTTGCGTTCGTCGGCGCCAACCGTGACTACGGCCTCGCGAGCGCCTTCTCGATCATCATCTTCGTGATCGTGGCAATCATCGCCATTGTGAGCTTCCGACAGACCAAGGCACTGGAGGACTTGAACTAATGTCTCTTTCCACTTCCGTCGCGCCCGAGGCGTCAACTGCCCCTCGGCCGATCCCGGCGAAACGACCGTTCAAGTTCTCGCGCTGGTTCGCTGCAACCGGCTGGCGTCACCTCGTCGGCATCGTTATGACCGTCTTTGCGGTCTTCCCGCTGCTCTACGTTCTGAGTGCATCGCTCAACCCCAACGGCACCCTGCTGCAGTCGAACGGGCTGTTCTCCTCGATCGGTGCAGACAACTACGTCGACCTGTTCAACTCTCCCGAGCAGCCGTACGCTGCGTGGTTCATCAACACCCTCGTGATCGGCCTGGTCACGGCGGTCGGCACCGTCTTCCTCGGTGCGCTCGCCGCATACTGCTTCAGCCGGATGCGATCCGTCGGCCGCCGGTTCGGACTGATGTCGCTGCTCGTGGTGCAGATCTTCCCGCAGTTGCTCGCTGTCGTCGCGATCTTCCTCCTGTTGACGACCCTCGGTGACATCTTCCCGATACTCGGACTCGACAACCAGATCGCGCTCATCCTCGTCTACCTCGGTGGCGCTCTCGGAGTGAACACGTACCTCATGTACGGGTTCTTTAACACGGTACCGACGTCGCTCGACGAGGCTGCGAAGCTCGATGGTGCCGGTCACGCGCGGATCTTCTTCACGATCATCCTGCGACTGGTTGCTCCGATCCTCGCGGTCGTCGGCCTGCTGAGCTTCATCGCGACGACGAGCGACTTCGTCATCGCGAGCGTCGTGCTGGTCAGTCCTGAGCGACAGACCCTCGCTGTCGGTCTGTACCAGTTCGTGTCGCAGGAGTTCTCGAGCAACTGGGGTGTTTTTGCCGCCGGGGCCGTGCTCGCCGCGATACCGGTGATGGCGTTGTTCCTCTACCTGCAGAAGTACATCGTCTCCGGCCTTACCGCCGGCGCCGTGAAGTAATCCGGTGGAACCGCACCACGACGGATCACCGCTCTACGTCTCCAACCCGTCACCGTCGCTTGGCGATGTCGTCCAGGTGCGCCTGCGCGTGCCGCAGGTTCTCGGCGCTCCCCGCGCTGTTCGGGTTCGGTCGAACCCCGACCGCGAACCGCGGTTCGCCGAGGCGACACTCGTCGGCAGCGGAAGCGGCTGGGACTGGTGGCAGGCCGAGATCGTCATCGAGAACCCGGTGCACGGTTACCGGTGGGTGGTGCGCACGAGCGACGGGTCGGACCTCTGGATCAACGCCCGAGGCGTTTTCGACACCGAAACCCTCGACAGCGAGGATTTCAAGCTCACCACTCACGCCGCCCCTCCCGGCTGGGCGGCCGGCACTGTGCTGTACCAGATCTTCCCCGACCGGTTTGCCCGGAGTGCCGCCGCCGACCGGCGCGAGGTGCCGGACTGGGCGCAGCCCGCGGCGTGGG
>JAZQRG010000300.1:0-1892 GCA_045629445.1 Mycetocola sp.
TATCGCGATCTTCGTCATCTGTTTCCTTTCTGGCGGATGCGACGAACGCCGCACCCGATCGTCAACCGAGCTCTCGAGAGATGAGTTCGGCGGTCTTCTGCATCAACGGGATGCGAGTCTTCAACTGGTCAAGGTCCTGAACCATGCGAATCGCCGTCACTGAAAGCGCCCCGACGACGCCGACAGAGCTCCGGATGGGTACGGCAACGCAATTGACGAAATCCTCGAACTCGCCATCGTCGGTAGCGAACCCCTGGCGCTGAACTGTTTCAAGTTCGGAATCGAGCACGTCACGCGTCAGGATTGTCTTGTCGGTAAATCGCTCCCACGGCGCCTGGCCAAGTATTCCGTCACGATCGGACGGGTGGAGCTCAGCAAGAATCGCCTTGCCAACCCCGCTGCAATAGGGAAGCACGGCATTGCCAATGCGCGAGTACATCCGCACACCGTTCTGGTCCTCGACCTTGTCGACGTAGACGATGCTCTGTTCCATGAGCGCTGCAAGATGCACGGTATTACCGACAGTGCGGTGAAGGCGACGGATGTGATCGTGCGCCGCTTCGCGCAGGTCGAGATTCTCGAAGGCCGACCTCGAGAGCGAGATCAGTTTGAGTCCCAGTGCATACTGGCCGTTCTTGCGACGTCGGACATATCCGACCTCCTCGAGAGCCTGCAGTTCCCGAAACATTGTCGATCGGTGCAGGTCAAATTCCTCTGCCAACTCCATGACAGTTTTGGGTTCGTCGACGATCGAATCGATGATCCTCGCCGCGCGGCGAACACTCTGTGACATTTGACGTTTCTCCTACTCTCCGCGAACGCTGTGCTGGTGCAAATAGTGCAACATTCGCCACATTACAGTTCGTCGCCGGAGCGACGGAGGCCCCGTCCGGCCCGTGAAGAAGCCAGTTTGCCATCGATCAGCACCGGCACTCCCGCAACAAAGACGTCGTCAATTCCGACGGAAATCGTGAGTGGGCGCTCATACGTCGCACGGTCACACACCGTCTCAGGATCGACCAGCATGAGGTCAGCGACGGCACCGGCCGCCAGGACTCCTCGCTCATGTAGCCCGAACCGCTTGGCCGGTCGGCCGGCGAGATGTACGGCGGCGGCGGCCCAGTTCCACACCTCGTTCTCGCGCACATACTCACGCAGATACGACGTAAAGGTACCGCGCGCTCGTGGATGAGGATGCGCGCCGATGAAGATCCCGTCGGAACCCCCAATATGCGCGTCGCTCTGGAGGATGCGCCCCAGTTCTTTCGTCGAGCGCGTGTAACGCACCGCCATGATCGCGTTAACGCCAAGGCGTGATGCGATCAGCACGTCGAGGACGAAATCGATAGCGTCTGTTCCCGCCCGGTGGCTTGCTTCAGCGATGGTCAGACCGTGAGCCCACCAGTATTCCGGGGCGGCAATGTGCCCAAGCGTGATCATCGCCGGCCAGTCCTGGCCAAGGCTGGGCTTCTCCGACACGATCGGAAACCACTCGCTCCGCAGCGCGTCCCGCCTGCCGGGCAGAGCGAGCTCCGCAAGCACTCCATCGACGGGCAGAACCGCGAGTTCCGGCGGCAGCATTGGCATGGCGAGAAGCGTGCACCCTCTCGTGTACGGGTAGGCGTCGAAGCTCACATCAACACCGCGAGCCTCGAGGTCAGCGAGCAGCGGAAGGAGCGTGTCGGCCTCGGCATGGAAATGAGAAATGTGGGCACGGACCCCGGTGATCGCCGCGATGCGCGCGATCTCCTCGAGTCCCTCTGCTGAATTGCCCTCGTAGCCACCGCGCATATGCGTCACATAGACAGCGCCCCTGTCGGCCACAGGGCGGCAGACCGACGCAAGTTCCTCGGCATCGGCGAAGATCCCGGGGACATAGTCGAGTCCAGTAG
>JAZQRG010000301.1:0-3735 GCA_045629445.1 Mycetocola sp.
GGCTATATCCTGCTCGACGCCGAGATCAGTGAAGTTCACGTTTATAGTTGCCTGTTCATGCATAAAAGCGGTCTACGCCCTGCATGTTGACCCAGTCGTAGGGTCCCGATCCGGTGTCGGGACAGTCCCAGCCTACCTGAGCACCTACACTGGACCCGTGGTTTCATGGTTTCGATACTCCCGGGCGCGCGCTCCGCTGCCTCGACTCCGGTCACGCTCGAGCCATGTTGTCAAGACGAAAGTCGACTTTGCTGAGCTCGCCCCTGACACCTCGAGCTACCTCGGCCTCGTCGCCTACCTCCAGCTCGGCTTCTTCCAGTCGATCTCGATGGTGTCCGCGATCAGCGACCTGGCGGCGAAGGAGACCCTCTCGACTGCTGCCGGTTTTGCCCTCGCCAAGCACCACGGTCTCGTCGCTGAGATTCGCCGTCGTGGTGAGGACCCGACTGAGGTCATGGCACCGTTTGTCTCCCGGGTCGACGACTTCCTCACTCTGACGCGCGGGGCATCCGTGAATGAGAGTCTCCTGAGCATCTACATCACGCAGGGCTTCCTCGATGACTTCTTCATCAGCCTTTCCGATGGCCTGCCCAACGACCAGGGTGCCAGGTATGCGAGCCTGCTTGGAGCCGATTCGGGTTCGGCCGGCATTGTTTCGTTACTGACGGATGCCTTGATCGTCGACCCGAAGCGGGCTCACTTCCTTGCGATGTGCGGCAGGCGACTGGTGGGCGACACGCTCCTGCTCGCGCAGTCAGCGCTGGTTCTCGACGGGCACAGCGAGTCGGACGAGGCACGGATCGAGCCGGTCTTCACCGAACTCATCGCGACGCACACCCGCAGGATGGACGCGCTCGGCCTTACCGCCTGACCAGTTCGTCGACCGATGCGAGAGGGAACCACGTATGTGGTCATCCGCAGACGCTCGCCCAGATCTGCATCGACGAGGTGGCGATGATCTTCCACATCATGCGAACACTGTCGCATGATGCTGCGGAGACGCGCAATGGCCGGGTGCTTGCGCGCCCGGCCATTGGTGTCTTCGTTGTTCTTCGGTGTCAGCCGCCGAGGGCGACGAGTCGCTTGGCGTCGGAAGCCGCACGTGCGCGGCCGATCAGGAACGCAGCGACGACGGAGACGATTGCGGCGGCGATCAGGGTCACAACCCAGATCAGGCCACCGTCCCACGCCCAGCCGAGCCACGTGAGTCCGAGCCACACGACAGCGGCGGTGATGCCGCCGATCGCCGGCACCAGCGCAATGCCGTGGGTATCACGGCGCGGTACCACGTAGCGGGCACCGATCCCGATCGCGATGCCGAAGAGCATGATGAAGAGAAGTTCCATGACGGTTATCCGACGAAGCCGATGCGGCGGGTTTCCTCGCTGCCGATCTCGACATAGGCAAGGCCTGCGGTCGGAACGATGTACATCTTGCCTTTGTCATCGCTGACGGTGAAGAAGCTCTTGCCTGAGTCGAGCGCATCTGCGATGAGCTTCTCGATCTCGGCTGTTGACTGGGACGACTCAAAGCTGAGTTCGCGACCGCTGTTCGTAATACCGATACGGATTTCCACTTGGCAGCACCTTTCGTTGCGTGACTGTCCACATTACGGCAGTTGATCACGGGCACTCGACCTTGAGGCACTCGCCGAGAGCGAACAGTGCGGCGCTTCATCCGGGGGATGTCGGGGGTCGGCGTTAGCGTGGAATTCGTGGCCATCAGAGGATTCCAGATCGAGCGCGCCGAGCGCACAGCAGACGCGGATCTGCAGCTGGACGCGTCGCAGCTGGCCGTCCTTTCGCTCGGCGACTCGGCATCCGCCGCTGTTTCAGGGGCACCCGGCAGCGGAAAGACGACGACGGTGGTCGAGCTCGTTGCCGACCGCATTCTGACCAGGGGGTTCGCCCCGGCCGAGGTGCTTGTCCTCGCCCCGAACCGCCGCGCCGCAGCCAGGCTCCGCGACCGACTCGCGCTTCGGATCGGTGTTCCGACACCAGGCCCGCTCGCGCGAACGCTCAGCTCGATCGCGTTCCAGATCGTCGGTGCTCGCGCGTCGCTCGAGGGGCACGAACCGCCACGCTTGCTCACGGGCGCCGAACAAGACACCATCATCGCCGAGCTGCTCGCCGGGCATGAGCTCGACGACACAGGTCCGGCATGGCCAGACCCGCTCGTTGCCGAGGTGAGGAGGCTGAAGGGTTTCCGTACCGAGCTGCGCGAACTCATGATGCGCAGCGTCGAGGCAGGACTTCGCCCACGCGACCTCGAGCGACTCGGCGCGCGTCACGACCGACCGGAGTGGGCCGCTGCCGCCCGGTTCATCGATGAGTATGAACGAGTGGTCGACAGCTTCGGTGCCGGTTATCTCG
Source organism: Mycetocola sp. (assembly GCA_045629445.1). Taxonomy (GTDB): domain Bacteria; phylum Actinomycetota; class Actinomycetes; order Actinomycetales; family Microbacteriaceae; genus Mycetocola_A. Next base: position 2,373 of record JAZQRG010000301.1, read on the forward strand.
ACCCAGCCGAGCTCGTGGCGCAGGCGACCGCTGAGCTCGGCCGCGGCTTCGGGCTGGAGGGCGTCAAGCTGGTGGTCGTGGACGACCTGCAAGAACAGGGTGCGGCAGCGCTCACGCTCCTCGGGGTGCTCGCCCGGCGCGGTGTCGCCATTGTCGCGTTCGGTGACCCCGACGTTGCCGCAACGACGTTCCGTGGCTCTGACCCCGCCGCGCTGGGGTCCCTCGGAAGCACGCTCGGCGTACCGGTGATTTCCCTGAGCCTTCACGCGGTGTACCGTCACGGCCCAGCACCCCGCACCGTCGTGCGGCAGGTCGCCGGCCGGGTGGGGGCTGCGGGAACCGTCGGTCATCGCTCCGCTGATGCGGCCGTGAGTGATGGCGCCGAGATGGACGAGGCGGTCACGCCGCCGGTGCTCCGCATTGAAGCCACGTCGACGGCAGCCGAACACCAGGCGATAGCCCGTGTGCTTCGTGAGCACCATCTGTTCGGTGATGTCCCCTGGCAGCGAATGGCGATCGTCGTGCGTTCAGGTGCCTCGATCGCACAGCTGTCCCGGTCGCTCGCCCTCGCCGAAGTGCCGACATCGACGCCAGCAGGGGGTCGGAACATCCGTTCTGAGTTCGCCTCAGGCCAGCTCATTGATGCCGTCGCGCTCGTTCTCGGTCGCGCCGAGCCCGACATCGAGTTGCTCACACGACTGGTCACCGGACCGCTGTGCGGCCTCGATCCTGTGGCGCTGCGACGGGTTCGGCTCGCCCTGCGTCACGAGGAGATCGCCGGCGGCGGCAACCGATCGGGTGACGACCTTCTCATTGACGCGCTCGCGCACCCCGGCCGATTTGCGACCATCGACTCGGCCGCTGCCCGCCAGGTCGGCCGGTTTGCGACAACGCTCGCGGATGCCACCGCTGCCGGTTCCTCCGGAGCGAGCGTCGAAGAACTGCTCTGGATGTTCTGGGAACGCAGCGGGCTCGCCTCATCCTGGTCTGCCCAGGCTCTCGGCTCCGGTCTCGCCGCCGATGAAGCGAACCGGCACCTCGACAGTGTGATGGCGTTGTTCACCGCGGCCAAGCGGTTTGTTGAACGCAACCCGACCGAGCCGGCCGGCCGATTCATCGATGAGGTGCTCGCCTCGGAGGTGCCGGAGGACTCACTGACACCACAGGCTGCGGGTGACGCTGTGTTCGTCGGCACCCCGAGCGGTGTGGTCGGCGCTGAATTCGACGTGGTCGTCCTTGCCGGGCTTCAGGACGGCGCATGGCCCAACCCGCAGGTGCGCGGAACCCTGCTCTACCCCCAGCAATTGAGCCACGTCGTCGCTGGGCTCCCGGTCGCCGACATCGACGCGCGCGCCGAAGTGCT
>JAZQRG010000302.1:0-8444 GCA_045629445.1 Mycetocola sp.
CAGTTGACAGCCGCCCGGCACCACGTGGTTCCGTTGTCAGTCAGACGTGGAGGCGCAACCGCTTCGAACAGGTAAAGATACGATGAATAAATCATTCGGGGATTGAATGCCTGAACTAGCGGGGACACTTCCCCGCCTCCCAACGAAACCGTAGCCGCAAATTCACAAACCCGTTCACCACTCTCGCAATTCATCGGATGATTACGATACGGTAGTTCCTGCACAGTCCCTGGCGGACGATCGATCAATGAGGAGTGCAACCGTGGCAATGAGAACCGGCTTCTGGAGTTCGTCCGCTGGACTCGACTGGGAGCACGGTCTCGTCGCAGGAACCGGTTCCGTCGGTGCTGTGCTCTCCGGCTCACCCGCTCGACACTCAATCCATGTCTGTCACGAGGAGTTCTTCCTCCCGGTGAACTCCGCAATCCCCGCCCCTCACATTGCCCCCGGCATCGCGGCGGTGCGGGATGCCGCGATTGCTGGCGATTCAGCCGCGGCTGCTGAGCTCACACGCGACCTCGCCCGTGAGGATGGATACGACGGCTCGATGATCTGGACTGATCCGTTCGTTCCTGTCGCCGAGATCTCATGGACACCTGACGGGTCAATCGGCGAGGCCGACTACCGCCGTACGGGCGACTTCTCTACCGGACGGGTCGAAGTTGAGTGGTTCAACCACGGCGGGGAACGGAGCGGAATCGCGCTGATCCCCGACCGCGCAACAGGTGCCATGTCGATTGAGCTCACCTCCGATCGAGAACAGAACGGGATACTGTCGCTCGACTTCGGCGAGGACGGCAGGCAGATCGGTGAGTATCCATCGACCAACTATGGTGTCTTCCTTCACCCTGCTGCTCCCGTCATCGAGCGCTCCCGCATCATCCTCGACGTGAAGGTCGACGAGACCAAGCTGCCAGCCTTCGTGCGGGAGAATCCGCCGAGCCCGTGGTCGCCGAAGCACGCGAGGGTCACGGTGGAGCTTCCTGCCGAGCTCGACGCAGTGCCGGTCCAGGGCGGCGTGAGACTCCGCCTACCGGCTGGCCGCGCCGTGCGCTTGGCCATTCGGATCGAACTTTTCGGCGGACGCGCTGAGGTGGCATCGGTGACCCCAGACACGCACAGTTCGCTCTTCGCCGCCTGCTCGTTCGACTTGCACAGCGAGGTCACTGAGGACGTGTCCTATGACGACGTGCTCCAGCGCGCGAGGGCTGGCGATGCGCAGGCTCTGCTTGCGGCCGTCGAGCTCGCCTTCGCATCCGGGCGCCACACGATTATCTCCTCCACCGGAGTGCTGCCGCCGACTCTGGTCGGAATCTGGCAGGGCACGCGGCGACCGGCGTGGTCGGGCGATTGGACACAGAATGGCAACGTGCAGCACGGCGGCGTCGCGTCTCTGGTTTCCTCGGGCACTCCTCAACTGTTTACGTCATACCTTCGAGCGATTTTCCGTCACGTCGACGACTACGCGGCGAACGCCGAGCGCATTTTCGGCGCTCCCGGCTGGCTGCTTCCCGCACGGTTCGACTCGCACGGCAACAGCAATCATTTCGCTACGGCTTTCCCCCACCTCTACTGGATGGCTGGCGGAGCATGGGTGTTGCGCCTGGCGTGGGATCAGTTCACCGCCACCGGAGACGTCGCCACCCTGCGCGAATACGCATGGCCGCTCGCCCAGAACGTAATGGAGTTTGCCGTCGCCGTCGCACTCCCGGGTGATGATGGCGTGCTCCATCTCGCGCCGTCGTACTCCCCCGAGAACACACCCGCCAACCGACCCAACCCGATCGCGGTTGACGCAACGATGGATGTCGCAGCGTTCCGTGACGCCGCCCGTCTGGCCGTTCGGATCGCCGACCTGCTGGGCGAGGACGCCGACCGCGAAGCCTGGCAGTCATTCGCCGACCGGCTGCCACCGTATCGCGTTGCTGATGACGGCACGTTCGCGGAGTGGCTGGACCCGACGATCGCTGAAGAACTCGGGCACCGACACGTCTCGCAGCTGTATCCGTTCTGGTACGAGAAAGATGAAGCCGCGACCACTCCCGAATTCCACGCTGCGGCGCTCGAAACGATCACCCGCAAGCTCGCGTGGCGCGACGAGAGACCGTGGGGAGGATCCGACGGTCGCATGGAGATGGCGTTTGGCGTGGTCGGTCTTGGACTCGCGGCAGCGCGACTCGGGGATGCCGAAGCGGCGAGACGGTGCGTGGAGTCGCTCGCGAGAGACTTCTGGCGCTCGAATGCCGTGTCGACGCACGATGGCGACGCGATCTTCAACGTCGATGCGAGCGGCGGCCTGCCCGCTCTCGTTATCGAAATGCTGGTGCAGTCGCAGCCGGGTCATCTCTCGCTCCTGCCAGCTCTCCCGGCATCGTGGCCTTCTGGCTCGATCCGTGGTGTACGCGCACGCGGCGGCATCCTCATTCAAGAACTCACCTGGGACCAGGAGAGCCTGACGGTGACGCTCGCCACCGTCCCGAACTCGGCCGCCGCTCGAAACGGTGACCTCATCACAGTGGCACGTCCTGGCGCAGACCCCAGCCCCGTCGACCTGTCAGGCGGTCCGGTCACGCTGCACATGGAACACACGACGGGCTCCAACCAGAACTTAGTCAACTCATCGATCAAGGAGTAGAACATCAGTGAATGACACCAAACAGGCCCTCGTGGTGCGCGGCGGCTGGGATGGCCACGAACCCGTAGAAACCACCGACTCAGTCATCCCTTTCCTTGAGCGCGAGGGCTTCACCGTACGGGTTGAAGAGCAGACGGCCGTCTACGCAGACCGGGACACCATGGATGCGACCGACCTCGTCGTTCAAGTGAACACGATGAACACCATTGCCGACGACGAGCTCGCCGGTCTGATCCGGGCGGTCAGGGGCGGCACCGGACTCGCAGGATGGCACGGAGGCATCGCGGACTCCTACCGCAACAGCGCGGATTACCTGCAGCTGATCGGCGGCCAGTTCGCCCATCACGCAGCCGTGCCAGCTGAGGAGCGTACGGGCGAGCAATCCGATCACTATCTCGACTTCACCGTCACCATCTCGCCCGAGAAGCGTGACCATCCGATCGTGGCCGGCATTGCGGACTTCGACCTGCACACCGAGCAGTACTGGGTGCTTTCCGACGCGTATAACGACGTCCTCGCGACGACCGAGATCGTTCACCGAGACTTCGACGCATGGCACAACTCCTTCGTCTCACCGGTCGTGTGGACTCGAGCGTGGGGCGCGGGGCGGGTCTTCGTGTGCACGGCTGGCCACAAGCTCGACGTGTTGGACGATCCGTCCGTGCGCACGATCGTGGAACGGGGACTGCTGTGGGCCAGCCGATGAGCGAGCGCACCGCCGGACCGCTGCGGGTTGGAATGGTCGGCGCTGGCAACATCTCGCGAATGTATTTCGAGACGTTCGGTCGTATCCGCGAGGAGGTGCAACTCGTCCGCATCGCCGACCTGGATCTGCAACGCGCGTCCGAAGCGGGTGCGGCACAGGGGGTACCCGGCGGGAGCGTGACCGACCTTCTTGCGGATCCCGACGTCGACATCGTACTGAACCTCACCATCCCCGCCGCACACGCCGAAGTCGCTCTTCAGGCGCTCACGGCAGGCAAGCATGTCTACGGTGAAAAACCGCTTGCCGTGACCGTCGCAGAGGCGCGGACGGTACTCGACCTCGCACAGCGGCGCGGACTCTGGGTTGGGTGTGCCCCGGACACCGTGCTCGGCACCGGCATCCAGACCGCGCGCCGCGCGATCGATGACGGACTCATCGGGCGACCCGTCGCTGCGACCGCGACGATGGCCATCCCCGGACACGAGGCATGGCATCCCAATCCCGACTTCTACTACGCCCCCGGCGGAGGGCCGCTGTACGACATGGGTCCGTATTATCTGCACGCCCTGATCACGCTGCTCGGCCCGGTCGCGCGGGTGTCTGCATCATCGTCACGTCCGGTCGGAGAGCGGGTCATCGGTTCGGGTGCCAGGGCAGGCGAACGAGTGCCGGTACTCACCGATACCCACATCACCGGTCTGCTCGAGCACGTGAACGGAGCGATCACGACGCTCACGATGAGTTTCGACACCGTTGGCACCCGTGCCGTGCCGATTGAGGTGCACGGCGTCGACGGTTCGCTGTCCGTGCCCGACCCGAACGAGTTCACCGGTACGACCTCGCTCAAAAAGCGGGGTGCTGACTGGGTCGATCTTCCGGTCTCTGCCGGCTACGAAGACAGCGCCCGGGGCTACGGCCTGCTCGACTACCATCGCACGCTGCCCGGCGACGTGCCGCGCGCGGATGCGGGAATCGGTTTTCATGCGCTGGACATCATGGAGACCATGATGAGGTCGTCGGTGGAGGGCCGCCGTCTCGACCTCTCAGCCCCGGGGGTGAGGCCGCGCGCCGTTCCGCTGACGCCGAGCTAAGGGCCTTCCCTATTTCAGCTCGCTTCGAGCTTTACGGATGCCGACGCGAAGCCGTGAGCTGACGCGCTCACCGTGATCTGCCCCGAAGCGGAGGGCCGGATGACCGCGAGCGCGCGTCCGTCATGAAGGCGGTGTCGCGCATCGGTGAACGGTTCTGTGGTGGACGTCGCCGCGTTCCCGAAACCCTGGAGCAATCCGGGTCCGATGATCCGCAGGTCGATGTCGAGGTCGGCGTCCGTCGCACGAACTCCGGCGGCGTCAACCAGCTCGATCACCACGAAGCCCAGATCATTACCGTCCGCAGCGACCTCGGTCTTCTCAACGCTTATCGCCAATCGGCGATCGTCGGCGGCCGTCCGCAAGTCGCATCGCTCGGCGGCCACCCCATCACGAATGGCTCGCGCCTCAAGGTGGCCGGGCGCATAGGTGACCTCGAATAGCGCGCGAAAGCGATGCTCGGGCCCGGTTGGGCGGCGTCCGACCGACCTCCCGTCGAGAAGCAACTCGACCTCGGGTGCATCGCAGTAGACCTCGACCTCCATGGGGACGCGTCCGACGCCGGTCCAGGTCCATGACGGGATGCTGTCGGTCCATGACCACGGGGCGGACTTCATCGTCTTACCTCGAGTGTGCGGGCGCCGGACCGCGATGAACGGTTCGGCCCGCAACCCGTACACGATTTCGCGATAGTACGAGGCGGGGCGGCGTTCACCGGTAATGTCAATGTCGCCCGCCCCCGAAGCGATGAATGGATACGGGCCAAGCGCGCCCTCCTGCGGGGAATCTTCTCGATAGTGCATCCGCCCGAGGCCCGGCTCGCCGAGATAGTCCCAGCCCGTCCAGGTGAAATCTCCGATGACATGAGGGTTGGCACTGACCAGCGCCCAGAGTTTGTCGATGTGTGTTGGGAACGTCTCAGACCCTACGATCACCCGGTTCGGAAAAAGCTCACGGTCGAGTTCATATCGGGAATCCTGATAGTTCATCCCCGCGATGTCGGGCGCGCCGTACGCCTCCTGGGTGAGTTCGGTAACGGCGTCGGTCACGCCGAGGGCGCTCATCTTGTCTTGGAGACTCATGGCCCTCTGGTTGAGCTCATCGACCGACTGCAGCGACGCTCCGCCAAGAAGCCCAGGCTCGACGTCGGCCGTTCCGTCCATCACAAAGAGCGAGCCGTTCACGGCAGCCGTGACATACCGAGTCGGATCGAGTCGACGAGTCGCGGCCGACATGGTCCTGGTCAGTTCGCTGCCCGAGAGAGTTCCGGCTTCCGGAATCTCGTTGCCGATGGAGTAGATAATGACGCTCGGGTGATTGCGGTCTTTGACAACCATCGCCTCGAGGTCGCGCCGCCACCAGTCCACAAAATGATCAGCGCCGTCTTCGACCGACTTCGATCTGGTCCAAACGTCAGTGAGCTCATCCATGACAAGGACACCGAGACGGTCGCATGCGTCGAGCATCGCCCGGCTCATCGGCTGGTGTGCGCTGCGGATGGCATTGAAGCCCGCCGACTTGAGAATGGCGACTCGACGCTCCTCCGCCCGGTCGAACGTGGCCGCTCCAATCACTCCGTTATCGGCATGCACGCACGCCCCACGAAGGTTGACGGGGCGCCCGTTGATGCGCAGCCCTCGCGCCGCGTCCAGATGCAGCGACCGGATACCGAACCACGCGTGACTTAGGTCGACGGCGTCAGTGGCGTCGACGCCGGGTTCGCTGAGTCGCGAGTCAATCCGGTACCGGTCCGGGCTTTCCACCGACCACCGACGCGGATTCGTGACGAGGATTCGCTGACTGACCTCGACCGAACCGCCGGGTGGGATGCTCACTCTCGTCTGATCGACACCGACAGTGTCGCCGAACGGCCCAATGACCCGCGTTTCGAGACGACGTATTGCATGAACAGGCTCCAGATTTCGCACGGTCGTCACCACCTGAACCAGCGAAGCATCCGCATCGTGCTCGGGAGTCGTCACCACAATCCCATCGAGCGGTACGTGCACTCGAGGAGCGATCGCGATATGCACGGGCCGGACGATACCGCCGCCCGTGTACCATCTCGCGTCGCGACCGGCCCGAGCCTTGACCACGACCTCGTTGTCACCACCGAAGCGCAGATATGAATCCAGTTCGAGCACGATGGCGGAAGTTCCGGAAGGCCGTCGCACCGCGAGATTGCCGTTCACGAAGATGGCTGCGGATCGATGAACGGCTTCAAATTCAAGGAGAACGTGCCGGTTTCGCCATTCAGGAGGAGCAGCGAAGCGAGTGCGATACTCCCACTCGCCCCCGCGAAAGTACCCGGTGGACTGTAACGACGGGTCGTCGAGACGGCCCGACTCAAGAACGGCATCGTGCGGGATGATGACTGGTTTGAACTCGAGCGGGGTTCCGGTAGACCACGGGCGGTAGTCCCAGGAATAGGGAAAAGGCTCACGCTGCATTTCTGCCTCTCAATTTGCCCATCACGCTAGCATCGCCGCTAGCATGAGTAAAGATCTGATGTTTTACTTGGGGGAAGAACGATTCGATACTGAGCTGTTTTGTCGGTTTACCCGGGAACGTACGGGATTACCGACCAAATCTGCCGAGTTACGGAACCTCATCGAGACGGCCATGTCAGCCGCTCGTGCGAATAGATCTAATGATCTGCTCCGCTGATCCATATTACGAAGGGACGATTGATGACGATCATCACTGGGGTCCGCGTACACGACGTGCGCTTTCCTACCTCGCTAGACGCCGCGGGCTCCGACGCGATGAACAAAGACGGTGACTACTCTGCGGCGTACGTCGTCCTCGAGACTGACTCTGACCTTCGAGGCCACGGCTTCACCTTCACAATCGGCCGAGGCAACGATCTCTGCGCCGAAGCCGCCAGGCAACGCGCCTTGCCTCTCATCGGGCGCGACGTTGACGCGCTGCTCGACGACCTGGGCGGCACCTACCGGCAACTCGCGTCAGACTCGCAACTGCGGTGGCTCGGGCCGGAGAAGGGCGTCGTGCATCTCGCGATGGCCGCGGTAATGAATGCACTCTGGGATATGGCCGCCCGTCGAGCCAAATTGCCGCTATGGGCTTTACTCGTGCAGATGACCCCGGAACAACTCGTGGATGCCGCCGACCTGCGCTACCTCTCGGACGCCCTCACACGCGATGAGGCTCTCTCCCTGCTGCGCGCTGCCGAGCCGACGCGAAAGGAGCGGCTCGCCGAGCTGACCGCTCGAGGTGGGTACCCGTGCTACACGACGAGCGCTGGCTGGCTCGGCTACTCGGACGGCAAGCTGCGGATGCTCTTACAGGACGCCGTTGATGAGGGATACCGTCACTTCAAGCTGAAAGTTGGTGCCGACCTTGAGGATGACCGCCGACGCTTGCGCATCGCGCGAGAGGTTATCGGCTGGGACGCCGATCTCATGATTGACGCGAATCAGGTCTGGGACGTGCCCGAGGCCATCGATTGGGTGAATGAACTTGCGGAGTTCAAGCCCCTGTGGATTGAGGAGCCGACCAGCCCGGACGACATACTCGGGCATGCAGCTATACGCAAGGCTGTCGCACCAATCGGCGTCGCCACCGGCGAGCATGGAATGAACCGAGTTCTGTTCAAACAGATGTTTCAGGCCGAGGCGATTGACTTCTGCCAGCTCGACTCTGCTCGGCTCGCGAGCATCAACGAAATCCTCTCCGTGTATCTCATGGCGCACAAGTTCGGTGTGCCGGTTTGTCCGCACGCGGGCGGCGTTGGCCTCTGCGAGCTCGTGCAACACCTGTCGATCTTCGACTTTGTGGCAGTCTCAGGTTCCCTCGACAAACGCCTGACCGAGTACGTCGATCACCTGCACGAGCACTTCGTTGATCCGGTAACAGTCTCGAACGGACATTACGTGCTGCCTTCCGCGCCTGGTTACAGTGCCGAACTCCACGCGGAGAGCGTCGATCGTTACCAATTCCCGCACGGGAGTTACTGGCTGGAGCGCGAAGCACAGGATGCGGCGGTCACCCCGCT
>JAZQRG010000303.1:0-3442 GCA_045629445.1 Mycetocola sp.
CCTGCGTCGACCTGGCGTATCCGACGTATCGCGTCGCGATTGAATATCAGGGACAACACCACGGCACGCGATATGCCGAAGACATTGAGCGCATCGAGGCGTTGCGCGCCGCCGGGTGGATCGTCATTCAGGTCTCGTCTGCGCTCCTCGCGCACCCCTCGGATCTCGTTGATCGGGTTCGGCAGGCGCTCAACTCCCGCGGCTGGCGCCCTTGAGCTCGTTCGGATGCCGCAAAACCGCGCTATCGCCACCCCATACCGCGGTTTTTTGGCATCCGAACGGTCAGCCCAACGTGTGAATGGCGAAACTGGCGAAGAAGCCGATCGTGGCGATGAGCCCGGTGAACGCCTTGGCGTCGCGGAACGCCTCGGGAATCATCGTGTCGCAGATCATCGCGAGGATTGCGCCCGCCGCGACAGCGGTCACGAACGCCGTTCCGCCAGGGGGCACCGGCTGCAACAGTGCAAACCCGGCCAGGGAGGAGAGGGCGCAGGCACCAGCGATGCCGACCCAGAGTCCGAACACAAAACGCGCGCTTCGGTGGTCAGCCTTAAGCTCCGCCGTTGAGGACAACCCTTCCGGAATGTTCGAGATGATGATGGCCAGCAGAACGGGGACACTGAGTTGACCACCCGCAACCATGCTGAGTCCGAGCACCGCGGTCTCGGGAATGCCGTCGAGCAGGGCACCGATGGCAATGCCTGTCCCGGTGCCCGGTGATCCACCCGAGCCCCGGCGCTTGCGGGCGTTCACCCGGTCGAGAGCGATGTTCGCCGCGACGTAGACGACGGCACCGACGAGGAATCCGGACATCGCTGGCCAGAAGCCACCCTCGTCCGCGGCCTCCTCCACCAGGTCAAAGGCCAGGGCCGAGATGAGGACGCCCGAGCCAAACGCCATGATGGTGGCGACAAGCCGTTGGGGCACGTGCACGAACCAGGCGATGACCGCGCCAACGAGCAGCGCTCCCCCAGCGAGCGCCCCAGCTCCGGCGGCCAACCATGCTTCCATGTCGCCCCACACTATGCCGAGTTCATTCGCTCCCCCGGGCACCACGCGCTTGACAGCGAGCGCGAATGCTCGCTAACTTATCGACTATCGTTGTTATCGATAATCGTTAGGGGAAGAACATGAACGCCGACCGAACCACCCGGCCGACCCGATCAGATCGCGCAGACCTCTGGACGGTGATCATCGTCGGCGTCATGGTCGCCGTGTTTGCACTGGGAAACGCCGTCGTGCGGATTGCATCGGTCGTGCCGAACACCAATGTGGAGGTTCTCGCCCCGTTCTTCGACACGGTCACCGCTCTCCCGCTCGGCCTCGACGGCGCGATGGTCGACGTTCGCGTCGACTCAGCGTGGCTGACGGTGTCGGACCTCCCCGTGATTGTGGTCGTGTCGCTCATCGCCACCGTCCTCGTCGACCTGGCCATGACCCTCGTCATCGTGGCAAGCGCCATGCTGCTCTGCCGCAACCTCATGGCCGGAAACGCGTTCTCACGCACCAACACCCGCCTCGTCTTCACGGTGTCAATCACCCTCATCGTTGGCACAACGTTGAGCAACCTCTTTACGACCATGGGGACGAATGGGGCATTCGCAACCCTCAGCCAGGGCAGCTATGACGGCGCGGTTGCGACCGGAAATATTGTTCCGTACTTCGCTGCGATCGCCCTCGGCGCTGTCGCGCTCGCGTTCAAGGCCGGCGAACGGCTGCAGCGCGAAACCGAAGGTCTCGTCTAGTGGGTGGCGCGGATGACGGGCCGACAGGCATCCGTTGTCGCCTCGACGAACGGCACATGACGCTCACCGAACTCAGCGAGCGGGTCGGTGTCAGCATCGTCAACCTCTCGGTGCTCAAGAACGATCGGGCGAGGGCGATCCGGTTCTCGACGCTCGTCGCGATCTGCGACGCGCTGGGCTGCGAGGTGGGTGATCTTCTCGTGCGGGCCTGAGCCCGGAACTACTGTAGGGCGGACGTCAACCGCGCGAGGTTGTCGAGCACCGTCGACCGAAGCGGCTGCTGCATCCACTCGTCAAGAGTGAGCTCGCGGCTCTTCAACCGGTACTGGTCTTCAACGGCGCGCATGTCGTCGACGAACGAATTGCCGCGCACCATCAGTGACACCTCAAGGTTGAGGCCGAACGACCGCATGTCCATATTGCTCGAGCCGATCACCGCGACGTCATCGTCGATGGTGAAGTGCTTCGCGTGCAGGATGTACGGCGCCGGGTACAGGTAAATCCGCACCCCGGCGCGGAGCAACGCTTCGTAGTACGACCGCTGTGCGTGGTAGACGAGTGCCTGGTCACCGATCTCCGACACGAACAGGTCGACCGGAACACCGCGCTGCACCGCCGTTGTGATCGCGTAAAGCATCGACTCGTCTGGCACGAAGTACGGACTCGTGATCACGATGCGCTTCTGCGCCGCGTAAAGCAGTCCGAGGAAGAGCCGGAGGTTGTTCTCACCGTCAAATCCCGGACCGCTCGGCACCACCTGGCAGTCGAGGTCACCGTCCTCGATGTCGGGGTCGACCAGGTCGACCTCACTCGACAGCAGTTCCCCGGTCTCGCTGTACCAGTCGCTCAGGAAGATCGCCTGGATGCCACCGACGACAGGCCCCTCCACATAGGCGACGAGTTCCTGCCACTGCAGCCCGCGACGGATGTTGCCACGTTTGTTATAGGAACGGTCGATGACGTTCTGAGAACCCAGGAAAGCGACAAGTCCGTCAACGACGAGGATTTTGCGGTGGTTGCGGAGGTCAGGGCGCTGGAACTTCCAGCGCCACGGCTGCAGCGGCAGCATGAGGTGCCAGTCTGCGCCGATCTCGTCGAGCCGCTTCTTCGTCTTGCCGTAGCCCTTCGTGCGGAGATTCGCGACGTGGTCGAGCAGGACCCGAACCGCCACACCACGGGCAACGGCGCGCACGAGCGCATCGAAGAATGGCTTCGTCGTCTCGTCGCAGCTGAGGATGTAGAACTCGACGTTGACCGTGGACTCGGCCGAATCGATCGCGGCGGTCATCGCCTCAATCGTGCGGTTGTAGTCCCCGAGGAGCCTGGCCGAGTTGCCGCCGAGCAGCGGAAGGGCGCCGAGGTTGCGGTTCAACTGCACGAGAGAGGAGAACCAGGCCGGCGGGTTCGGCCGCAGGTCCTGCTTCGGCAGGTTCTCGGCGGCGATCCGAATGAACTCGTTGGTCTCGGCCTGGATTTTCCGCCGATACCGCGGCAGCTTGGGGTTGCCGATCAGGATGAAGGCGATCACGCCGACATACGGAATCAGGAAGATCGCAAGCAACCACGCCATTCCCGCCGACGGCCGACGGTTGCGCGGCACGACGATGATCGCGATGACCCGGATGATGAAGTCGACGGCCCAGAAGAGAACGAGCGTCCAGTTGTCAGCGAGTGCCGTGGCTGCCCAGGCCCAGAAT
>JAZQRG010000304.1:0-2623 GCA_045629445.1 Mycetocola sp.
CGGATACGGCCCAATCGACCCCGACACCGCACGCGACCTCGCCTCCCAGGCGCCGGAGTTCAGCCGAATCCTGACCCACCCCGAAACCGGCGTCGCCCTCTCGCTCGGCCACACCAAGTACACCCCGTCAAAGGCGATGCGCCGGTTCCTGCGTTACCGCGACGGGTACTGCCGGTTCCCCGGCTGCACCCGCAAAGCGGTGTCCAGCGATATCGACCACACGGTGCCGTATGAAACCGGTGGGAACACTGACTTCGACAACCTCGCCAGCCTCTGCCCGAAGCACCACAAACTGAAACACGAAACTGAATGGCAGGTTCAGCAGCTCGGCGACGGGGCCCTGAAGTGGACCTCACCTCAGGGCCGCGAATACCTGACCTAGCCGGAAAATCCGGTCCGAAATCCGGTGCGACACTCGAACCCGCCGGCGAAAGCCGCACCATCGAAGGACCCAACCACGAGCGACCCGGGCAGCTCTGATTCAGGGAACACGTGCCCAGACGCCTCCGAGGACGAGGCGACGGATGAGGGAGGATACGACCCAAATCCGCCCCCATTCTGAACAACCGCACCACCATCCTGAACAGCCACGCCCGTCCCATCAGAACCCTGGACAGCCGACGCGTTCATGAGAGGAGGCTGCTGTTACACCCCGGAGATGCAGCTGTTACGCCCGAAGTGAACCGATCTTGCCGCGGTGATCCCCAGCGCGGTTGGATGAGCGCATGAAACTTCTCGTTCTCGGCGGCACAGAGTTCGTTGGTCGCGCCATCGTCGACGAAGGCCTCAACCGAGGCTGGGAGGTCACGACTTTCAACCGCGGAACCAAACCGGCACAACCGGGAGTGACATCGATCATCGGCGATCGCTCAACCCCGGATGGCCTCGCTCGCCTCATCGAATACGAGGGCGACTGGGACATCGTCGCGGACACGTGGTCGTGGGCTCCATCCACGGTGAGAGACACCGCCCGCGCACTCGCTACCCGTGCGGCACGCTACGTCTACATCTCGAGCTGCTCGGTCTACGGCTTTCCCACTCCGCCCGGAACTACCGAGGCGTCACCGGTCGTCGACAGCTCCCCGGATGACAACATCTTCGACGATTACGCGCGAACCAAAGCAGGCGCTGAGCGAGCGGTAACGGATGCCTTCGGCGAGCGGGCCATCCTCGCCCGTCCCGGTCTGATCCTCGGCCCACTCGAGAACATCGGCCGTCTGCCGTGGTGGCTGCTGCGCGCCGCACGCGGTGGACGCATCCTCGCGCCCGGCCCGGCCGATATGGATATCCAGTACATCGACGCTCGTGACCTCGCCAAGTGGGTCCTGACCGCCGCGAAACGGGGAGTCTCAGGACCGGTCAACGTGGTCAGCTCGCCGGGACACACAACGATGGAAGAGGTACTCACCACGTGCCTTCGCGTGACCGGATCAACCGGCACCCTGGAGTGGACACCCCCGGAAGCCATCCTCGACGCCGGGATCGAACCGTGGACTCAGCTGCCCCTGTGGCTGCCTCCGGGCGAAGCCCACGACACCCTGTACCGCATCGACGTCAGCAAAGCGCTCGAAACAGGTCTGCACGTCCGGCCTCTCGAGGAAACGGTGGCTGACACGTGGACCTGGCTCCAGAGCATCGGGGGAGTTCCACCGCACCGTCCTGACCGTCCGGCTGCGGGACTTGACCCGAAGATCGAAGCCCAGCTCCTCGCGGCATCCGGCGCTTCTACGTAAGCAACCGCTCGGCGAGGGCCGTCAGAGTTTCGCTCGCCCCGGCATCCAGCTTCACGTCAGCACGCCCATCACCCTTGGTCTCACCGCGGTTGATGATGATGATCGGCAGCTTGCTCCTCCGAGCGTGTTCCAGCAGACGGATGCCGGAATTCACGACGAGCGAGGATCCAGCGATCACGAGGGCATCAGCGGCCGAAACGATATCCCGCGCCTCGGCGAACTTGTCGCAGGGAACGAACTCGCCGAAGAAGACCACATCGGGTTTGAGCGCTCCACCACACACCGAACACACCGGCACGACGAAGTTCTCGACATCGGCGATCTCAGCGTCACCGTCCGGGTTGAGCGTGACAGCATCCGGTTTCGACAACCACGGGTTCTCCGCATCAATACGAGCGGCAATGCTCGCACGCGCAAACGTTTGCCCGCAGACGAGACAGCTCACCCGGTCCATTGAGCCATGGAGGTCGACGACCCGCTTGGATCCTGCCCTCACGTGAAGTCCGTCGACATTCTGAGTGACGATCCCGGTCACGAGTCCGGCATCTTCGAGCGTCGCGAGCACCAGGTGACCGGCGTTGGGCCGCGCCGCATCGAACATCGCCCAGCCGAGATGGCTACCGGCCCAGTACCGCTTCCTCGATGTGTCGCTGAGAAGAAACTGGGACACGGTCATCGGCGTGCGTTTCGGCGCACCTTCGCCCCGGTAATCGGGAATACCAGAATCGGTACTCATTCCCGCACCGGTAAGTACGGCAAACTTTCGCCCCCTGAGGAGCGCGTAGGCTGCATCGAGTTGATCGGTGTCTGTCATCGTGGATGTTTTGCTTGCGAGCGTTGTCATGTGAACCTCCGAACCTCGCGGATGTCACGATGGTAAACAAGCCACG
>JAZQRG010000305.1:0-7278 GCA_045629445.1 Mycetocola sp.
CGAAGATCACGGAAACGTCCTACCGGTGGGAGAGCTTCGTTTCCGAAGACGAGGGCACCACCTGGGTGCTTAACGAGCACAACGAAGGCACCCGCATCAGCTGACCCGGCGTCCACTACCGCGAGAGCATCACTTCCGGTCGAGGGCATCGGGTGCAACCGATGTTCTCGACCGCAACTGATGCCCTCGGTGCCGGCTACAGGTCGAACCGGAAGCTGAGGTCTTCGGGGTAGTCGCCGAGTGCCGTGAGCTCGGTCGCCGCACGCTGGAGTGCCGCGAGCGTCAGCCCGAGCGTTTGAGGGCCGAAGCTGACCCGCGAAATGCCGAGGTCAGCAAGGCGCTGCAGCGGGATGCCGCCGAACCCGCCGATGGTCGAAATGCGGCCGTTCACCTCGTCGAGTGCTCGCTTCACGAGGTCCTCGTCGCGCAGCCCGAGGAAGAAAATCACGTCGGCACCGGCGTCAAGATAGGCATTCGCCCGCGTCACCGCCTCATCCCAGCTGCCGCCGCCGGCGAGTGTGTCGACCCGGGCATTGATCACGAGCGGGATGCCTGTGGCGTTCCCCGCTCCGCGTGCAGCGGCAACGCGAGCGACCGAGTCATCGATGCTGCGCTGTGGACCGTTTGCCGCCTCGAGGGAGTCCTCGATGTTGATCCCGACCGCACCGGATTCTTCGATCAGGCGGAGGACGTTGTCGCCGACACCGGCGGCATCCGTTGCGTAGCCCTTCTCGAAGTCGACCGAGAGCGGAAGGTCGACGGCGCCGGCGATGATGCGCGCGGCCTCGATCGCCGCGTCGACGGTGAGCCCCTCGTTGTCGGGCACACCGCGCGCGAACGAGACCGAGTGCGATGCGCTCGCGAGGGCGCGCACGCCGGGCGCCTCTGAGACGATTTTCGCGGTGATGGCATCCCACACGTTCGTGACGATGAGCGGGTCGCCGGGTGCGTGAAGGCGGTTGAGCAGTTCAGCTTTCTCGAGTTGTGTCGTCATGAGCCCAGTCTGGCCAGAGGGCACACCACTCCGCCAGCGGTTGTGCTCACGGCGGAAACGGCTCTGAGCGCTCCGATCATGCGTCTACTCGGGACGGAGCCGAAGGTCCTGCATTCCGCCATCAACCGCAATCGACGTTCCCGTCGTCGATCCGGATCGAGGGCTTGCGAGGTAAGCGACGGCTCCGGCGACCTCGTCCGGCGACACGAGACGGCCGTGCGGCTGTCGCGCCTGGAGCGCCGCACGCTCGGCGGCCGGGTCGTCGGCACTGTCGAGGAGGCGACCGACCCACGGAGTGTCTGCTGTTCCCGGATTGACCGCATTCACACGGATGCCCTCACGCAAGTGGTCAGCAGCCATCGCACGCGTCAGGGAGAGCACCGCTCCCTTCGAAGCGCTGTACAGCGCCCGGGCGGGCAGCCCAGCAGTCGCCGCGACCGACGAGGTGTTGACGACGGCAGCCGACGGAGACTTTCGAAGCCACGGCAGCGCCGCGGAGGTGACCCTCGCGATACCGGTGACGTTGATGCTCAACACCCGTGCCCACTCGGCGTCATCGTTATCGGCGACGGTGCCCTGTGCGCCGATCCCGGCGTTGTTGATCACGATGTCGATGCGGCCGAACCGTTCGGCGACGGCCGCGATGGCGGCATCCACCGACGCGCGATCGGCGACGTTCGCCTCGACAGCGAAGAACGCAGGGTCGGCAGCATCCGGCTGAAGGTCAAGCACCGCGACTTCGGCGCCGCCGGCCGACAGCTGCGCTGCGATTGCGGCGCCGATACCGGATGCTCCACCGGTCACAACGGCGACGAGGTTCTCGAACTCTGACATGTCTGGTCTCCCTGGTTCTGGCTCTGTGATGGTGCGGGCCCGGATTCCCGGGCGGGTGCTGTCTAGGCTGCGGGTGCGCGATCGTCGGCGTGGGCGGTGAAGACCTGCCGCTGGCGGCCGAGTCCCTCGATTTCGATCTCGACGACGTCGTCGTTCCCGAGGTAGGGGAAGCGCCCGGAAAGCGCGACACCCTCGGGAGTGCCGGTCAGCACAAGGTCGCCCGGCTCGAGCGCGAGGTACTGGCTGAGGTGCCAGATAATGTGCTCGACGCTGAAGATCAGGTCGGCGGTCGTCGAGTCCTGTCGCGGTTCACCGTTCACGAAACTGGTGAGGCGGAGGTTGCCGTGGTCGACCTCGTCGGGGGTGACGAGCCACGGCCCCGTTGGGTTGAAGCCGGGAGCGCACTTGCCCTTCGACCACTGCCCGCCGGAGATCTCGAGCTGGAACGTGCGCTCCGAGACATCGTTCGCCGTCACGAAGCCAGCGATGTAGTCGCCGGCCTCATCGGGGGAGTTCAGGTAGGAGGCGCGCTTTCCGATGACGACACCGAGTTCGACCTCCCAGTCGGTCTTGGTGCTGCCGCGCGGGATTTCGACGGAATCGTTTGGTCCGACCACCGTGTTCGGCGTCTTCATAAACATGATCGGAATCTCGGGCGGTGCCGATCCCGACTCCGCCGCGTGGGCGGCGTAGTTCATACCGATGCAGATCACCGCGCTCGGGCGTGCGATCGGAGCTCCGATGCGGAGGTCGTCGGCTCTGTGAAGGACAGGAAGCGAACCAGCCTCAAGCGCCGTTGCCACCCGCTCGACCCCGCCGGACGAGAGGAACGCCCCGTCGATATCACCGGTCACCGATGAAATATCGAACCAGCGTCCGTCGGCTGCAACGGCGGGAGTTTCGGAGCCAACCGGCCCCAATCGAGCGAACTTCATACGGCAACTTCCTTGTCTGGGTGAAGCGGACGGGCGGGTGTGGCGATCCGCCCGGAGAACATCTGAACTATTCTGCCGTCCGATCACCCCCGGAGGGAAGGATCGGCTGCGTCCCGCCTGATTGACATTCTATACATCCGATGTTTAGTGTGAGTGATCCCAACCTAGGAGTTTGATCCGTGAGCATCATCCGCGCACTCGAGACCAGCGACATCCGTTTTCCGACATCGACGTCGCTTGACGGATCCGACGCCATGAACCTCGATCCCGACTACTCGGCGGCGTACGTCCGCATCATCACCGACGCAGCCGACGGACACGAAGGCCATGGCTTCGTGTTCACGATCGGCCGTGGAAACGACGTGCAGGTCGCCGCCATCCAGGCACTCGCCGATCATGTCGTCGGGCGCAACGCCGAAGACCTCCTGGCGAACATGGGCGCCACCTGGCGCGAGTTTGTCTGGGACTCGCAGTTGCGCTGGCTCGGCCCGGAGAAGGGCGTCATGCACATGGCGATCGGCGCGGTGGTCAACGCGCTGTGGGATCTCAAGGCCAAGCGCGCCGGCCTCCCGCTCTGGCAGCTGCTGTCGCGGATGAGCCCCGAGGAAATCGTCGAACTCGTCGACTTCCGCTACCTCACCGACGCCCTCACCCCCGACGAGGCGCTCGAGATCCTACGCGCCGCAGTTCCCGGCCGTGCCGAACGTGAAGCCGAACTGCTCGCCACCGGTTACCCGGCATACACGACCACGCCCGGCTGGCTCGGATACAGCGATGAGAAGCTTGTCCGCCTCGCGAAGGAAGCCGTCGCAGAGGGCTACGGCATGATCAAGCTCAAAGTCGGCGGCAACGTCGACGACGACATCCGACGGATGCGACTGGCGCGCGAAACCGTCGGCCCCGACATTCGCATCGGCACAGACGCGAACCAACGATGGGGCGTCGACGAAGCGATCGAGTGGATGTCACGCCTCGCGGAATTCGACGTCGCCTGGATCGAAGAACCAACGAGCCCGGACGACATGCTCGCCCACGCCGCGATCGCACGTGGCGTTGCTCCCATCCCCGTCGCAACGGGCGAACACATGGCCAACCGGATCATGTTCAAGCAGTTCCTGCAGGCCGATGCCCTGCAGGTCGTGCAGATCGATGCGTCCCGTGTCGCGGGCGTCAATGAGAACGTCGCCATCCTCCTGCTCGCGGCGAAGTTCGGCGTTCCGGTATGCCCGCACGCTGGCGGCGTCGGCCTGTGCGAAGCGGTGCAGCACCTGTCGATGTTCGACTTCGTCGCCGTTACCGCGACCCACGAGGGCCGCGTGATCGAGTTCGTCGACCACCTGCACGAGCACTTCGTCACGCCCGTCGACATGAAGAACGGATGCTATTTGGCACCGACAGCGCCAGGCAACGGCATGGAGATGCACGAAGCGAGCCGAACCGAGTACGCTTTCGGCGCATGAGTGAACTGACACTTCCGACAATCGGCTACGGCGCCGCCAACGTCGGCAACCTGTTCCGCGCGCTCACCGACGACGAGGCGTGGGAGATTCTCCAGGCTGCCTGGGACTCCGGTGTCCGCTACTTCGACACGGCCCCGCACTACGGGCTCGGCCTGTCCGAGCGGCGCCTCGGCGCGTTCCTCGCCACCAAGCCGCGCGACCAGTTCGTCGTGTCCACCAAGGTGGGACGCGTGCTCGAGCCACACCCCGAGGGCGCAGACACGCTCGATGACGAGAATAACTTCGCCGTGCCCGCCGACCACAAGCGGGTCTGGGACTTCTCGCCCGAAGGCATCCGTGCGAGCGTCGAGGACTCCCTCGAACGAACCGGCCTCGACCGGTTTGACGTGCTCTACCTGCACGATCCCGAACGGCACGACCTGAAGGAGGGCATCGACGTTGCCCTGCCCGCACTCGCGGGCTTCCGTGACCAGGGCATGACCCGGCAGATCGGCGTCGGATCGATGGACACTGACGCCCTTCTGGCCTCGGCGAACAGCGGAGTGATCGACCTTCTCATGGTCGCCGGCCGGTATACCCTCGCGGAGCAGCCGGCGCTCGCCGAGGTCGTCCCTGCGTGCCGGGCGAACGGCGTCGGCATTGTGAACGCGTCCGTCTTCAACTCGGGACTCCTCGCGAAAGACAACCCGGGCGACGACGCTCGCTACGAATACGGTGGAGTGCCCGCTGAGCTGCTCGAGCGCGTGCGCGCGATCGCCGCGGTGTGCCACGACTTCGATGTCTCGCTTCCGGCGGCAGCGCTGCAGTACACGCTTCGGGATGACACCGTCCGCTCGATTGTCATCGGTGGCAGCCGGCCCGAGCAGGTGCAGCAGAATGCCGAACGGATGGCCGAGCCGATCCCGGCAGACCTCTGGAGCGCCCTCACCATGAAGGGCCTGATCCCCGCATGAGCACGACCAGGCGCATCGACGCGCACCTGCACCTGTGGGACCTCGACGTCTCCGAATACGAGTGGCTCGGCCCCGAGTTCGGGGCGCTCTACACCAGCTGGTCGGCCGAACAAGCCGAACCCGAGTTGCGGGCGGCGGGCATGGACGGGGCGATCCTCGTGCAGGCCGAGGACTCGCGCGTCGACACGCGGTTCATGCTCGACAACGCCGACGCTTCGGACTGGGTGCTTGGCGTCGTCGGCTGGGTGCAGCTGGATTCGACGGATGCCGCCAGGCGCGACCTCGACGAGTGGTTACGGCATCCGAAATTCTGCGGCATCCGTCACCTGCTGAATGACGATCCGAGGGTCGAATTTCTCGACCTGCCCGAGGTTCGGGCGTCGCTTGCTGAGGTTGCACGAAGGGGCCTCCCCTTCGACGTGCACGACGCCTGGCCACGCCATCTGGATCGGGCGACCGGTGTCGCAAAGGATCTGGCCGAGCTGACACTCGTGCTCGATCATCTCGCCAAGCCGCCACGTGGCAGCGACGACTTTGCCGCCTGGCGGACGAGTGTCACAGCGTTTGCCGCCCAGCCGAACACGATCGGCAAGCTGTCGGGCCTGCGACGCCCCGACGCTCCGTACACGACCGACGCGCTGCGCGAGGTGTTCGACTTCGCACTGGACGCCTTTGGGTCCGACCGGCTGATGTACGGGGGCGACTGGCCGATGTCGATCCCCGACGGCGGGTACGCCCCGACCTGGCAGGTGATGAGTGAACTCATCGGTGAGCTGAGCGCGTCAGAGCAGGATGCGATCCTCGGCGGGACCGCAAGCCGGGTGTATCGCCTTCCGGGCGCTGACGGCCCATAGACCTGAAGAAACACACGAACGAGAGGAAACACCATGCTCGAGGGAATCAACCCACTCCTGACCGGCGAACTGCTGATGCACCTCGACGAGATGGGGCATTCCGACACCGTCATCATCGTCGACGCCCACTTCCCGGCTGCCAGGCTCGCCGAACGCCTGATCACCCTGCCGGGGACGACATCGCCCGAGGTACTCGCAGCGGTCCGCAGCGTGGTGCCGCTCGACGACACCCCGGCCGTCGACCTGATGACCTCGGCTGACGGTGATGTTCTCGACGTGCAACGCGAGCTCATCGAGGCCGCCGGTGTCTCCGAGGACGGCGTGCGGTTCGTCGACCGGTTCGATTTCTACGACGAGGCCGAGGACGCATTCGTCATCATCCGCACCGGGGAGACCCGCACCTACGGTTGCGTGATCGTGCGAAAGGGGCTCGTCGGCCACCGCTCCGCGTGAGCTCTCTGTGAGGTTTCCGAGCGCTGATTCGGCCCCCGGAGGGGGGTCACGTAATACTGGTACTCGGAAACTGGTCGATTCACCGCCTCTCAGGGCGGTGTTCGACCGCGGATAGAGATGGTGACCTGACGTGTCGAACGAGCCGAACGAGTCGAACGAGCCACTGATTAGTGCCGTGGCCCGAGCAGACGGCACTGGCACTGTCTCCGTCGACGGAGAACGGTCCGAGCTCTTCGCCGAGGACGTCGCCGGGGTGCGCGCGGCCATTATCGCCCGCGTCACCGCGGAGGCATCGGCACGCGGCCGCCAGGTGCGGGTGGCGATCACCGACCTCGATGGGGTCTACCCGCTGACCGTTCACCCCGACGGAAACGTCGAGTCTGAGGGTCGGTTGCTCGAGGGTGCCGAGGGCGATGGTCCCGGCGGCACGGCGGATCCAGCCGTCGAGGATGAGCGGCACGGCGCCAAGCGGCATCGCGACGCTGACGCACACCGCGGGGCCGGCCCGACGCGAGCAGCAGCTGTCTCCGAGTCGTTCGGGCAGCCGACAACGGCGCTCATTCCGCCGCCGCCCCTCGGCATCGAAGACCTTCTCGACTTTGCCGAGGCAGACGCCGAACCGAAACCTGAACCCGCACCGGTGTCAGGCAAGAGCTTCGCCCCTGCCCCCACCCGCAGGTCCACCTTCCGTTCGCCCGTCGAAGACACTGCGCCGGATCCCGTCAGCGACCGACCCGCCACCGTGGACTCTGGCCACGCACTCTCGCCCCTGTTCGGTGCCCGTTTCTCGGATGA
>JAZQRG010000306.1:0-1938 GCA_045629445.1 Mycetocola sp.
TCGGTATGACGAACGTCAGGTTCGAGTCGATTGAGCACTACCGCGATATTGAGTCGATCAACCACTATCGCGAGGCGGTCGAGAAGTTCGACCTGGCGCCGTCGAGTGTGTTGAGCGCCGTGCACGCCATGGGTCGCGACAACGCGAGGACGCCGATGCAGTGGGATGCCAGTGACAACGCTGGCTTCACAACCGGAACGCCGTGGATCTCCGTCAACCCGAACTACGCGGAGATCAACGCCGAGGCCGATCGCGCGAGCGGCAGGAGCGTCTTTGCTTTCTACCAGCGGCTGATCGAACTTCGGCACTCGAACGACACCGTCGCTCTCGGCGAATTCGAGCTGCTTGAGCCGTCGCATCCGACGCTGTACGCCTTCACGAGGACGTCGGAATCGGAGCGCCTGCTCGTGGTGGCGAACGCGTCGGACGAGGATTTCACCGGTGCGCTCCCCCTCGACGTCAGCCGAGCCGAGCTGGTGCTCGGAAACTACCCGGTCGACAGCGATCTTCCGTTGCGACCGTGGGAAGCGCGCCTGTACCGACTCTGACGCGCGGCATCCGCTCCTCAAGGGGCACAAAAAACAGGCCGTTCACCCGAAGGTGAACGCCCCGTTCTTAAGAAGATCGCGTTGTCATCGTCCTGATCAGATCAGGGACCGACGCGGTTCTCGACTGAATTAGCGACGCAGTCCGAGACGCTCGATGAGCGAGCGGTAACGGTTGATGTCGACATCAGCGAGGTAACCGAGCAGGCGGCGACGCTGACCAACCAGAAGAAGCAGGCCACGACGTGAGTGGTGGTCGTGCTTGTGCTCTTTGAGGTGTTCGGTGAGATCCTTGATCCGCTGGGTCATCACTGCGACCTGGACCTCGGGGGATCCCGTGTCACCCGGGTGGGTTGCGTACTCTTCGATGATCGCCTTCTTGGCTTCGCCTTCAAGTGCCATAGGTTGATCCCCTTTTCTCTCGTTGCGCGGTGCCCGTCACAGAGTGTGTGGGCTCTCTTTATCCGCGGCCGTTTGACGGCAACCTCAAGAGTTTAGCAGGTTTCGACGGGCGCATCGGCGCTAGGGTGAACGCGATCGGCACGGGTAGACGCTGCGACCGGAAACGGGTTCGCAGAGTGCGTAGATCCTGCACCTGAAGATCCTGTACCTGTAGCGAAAGGGATGCCATGAGCCACCTTCTCCGGGACACGCTGCGTTCGCTCGCATCGTTCCCCGACGATCTTCCCGTGTTCGACTGGGAATCGGCACCGGAGCATCCGACCGACCTCTTCGTCGAGTGGCTGGAGCAGGCCGTCGCCGCATCCGTGCTCGCCCCTCACGCGATGACGTTGTCAACGAGCGGGCCGGACGGGAAGGTCACAGCACGCACCCTCGTGCTCAAAGACATCGACGAGCACGGCTGGGTATTCGCGTCCCGCGACGACAGCGCGAAGGCGCGGGACCTCGGTGCCAACCCGTTCGCCGCGCTCACCTTCTTTTGGCCACAGCTCGGTAGGCAGGTTCGCGTCACCGGTGCCGTGCGGAAGGGCACGCGCGCCGACAGCGAGGCCGACTTCCTGGCGCGGCCCGACAGTTCTCGAGCGGCGGCCTTTGTCGGGCACCAGAGTGAGCCGCTGGACTCCCCCGCTACCTACCGCGCCGCACTGCAGGATGCCGCCACTCTCGTGGTTGAGCACCCAACGCGAGTCGACCCCAGCTGGAGCACGTGGGCCGTCGTCGCCGACGAAGTCGAGTTCTGGCAGGCGTCCCCCGATCGTGAGCACCTCCGGCTCAAGTACCACCGGCACGGTCACTCCTGGGAACGCGGGCTGCTCTGGCCCTAGCCGCAACGGTCCTTTCGCGCGCTTGGTCACCCTCCCCTCGGCCGCCGCCCGGCGACGCTCCCGCCGCCATCACCGTTGCTTCGGGAGGTAAATGCGGAGGCGCAGGC
>JAZQRG010000307.1:0-1693 GCA_045629445.1 Mycetocola sp.
CTCATCTCTTGGTACGACGAGAAGGGAGAGAAGGACTCCGTCATCAAGACCATCTACTCGAAGGAAGTGCCGCGGCCCTCCGATGAGAAGGTCACGACATGGATGATTCCTGGAACACGCCCGGAGGACACGCCGGTCTAGGCACTAATCGCGGCGACTCGCGTGATCAGCTTGGCAACGGCGGACGGGCTGGATGGAACCGGTTGCCGAGCGCGGTGGTGCCCGCCTCGTTTGACTCGCGAGCGATGTGAGAGATTCGGGGGACCTCGTCGCGAGGGGATGTATTGACGAACTCGCCGCGAAGGCCTGCCTTCGAGGGACCCCCCACCGTAGGGCTTGCCCCGCCGTTTGAGCCAGTAAGCGCCGCCCTGGCCGAGTCGAGGCAGCTAGCGAGCATCATCGAGCGACCAACGATCGTCCTCGTGAACGAAAGGCCGTCCCGTCCGGGCAGATCCGCGCGAGACCGGCGGACACAACGTCCCGCGTTCTAGTCGCTCGCCATCCAGCTGCAGCCTCCGATGCGCGACGAACGCTCGGCTTTCGGTCATCGCGCGTTGAGGGATGGTGCGCGGAAGGGGCACGTTGCGCTCGTGACTACCGTCGGCGAGCCTGGAGTCATGTGGGATCGTGAGGCGGCCGCGGCCGCCGCTAAGGGATGGGTTGCTCGCTACGTTCACGCCTGGGAGACCAACGACCCGAACGATATTCGATCCCTGTTCACGCAGGACGCGGAGTACCGCGACGGCCCCTCGACACCGCCATGGGTCGGTCACGACGCTATTGTTGCTGGCTGGCTCGCCCAGAAGGATGACCCCGGGACGTGGTCGTTCCAGTACGAGCTGACCGCGGTTGACGGCGACGTCGCCATCGTGCGTGGGCGAACCAGCTACCCGGGTTCGACGGAGAAGAGTCGTCTCTACGACAACCTCATGGTCATCCGGCTTGACGACGGTGGCCGTGCCCAATCGTTCACCGACTGGTTTGTGATTCCCGAAGCCACCGAACTTGACGCGTGACGTCCCGCAGATTCGACCCTCGCCTCACGCTCCGAGACCCATCGCGATGAGAGCTTCCGCCCAGTCGGCCGACCGGCCGAGGAGCAGAGGAACGTTACGATTCCCGTCGGCACGGCGGCACCGGCGCGATCGGCGGGCCCTAATGCACGGGGCAAGCAATCGGGTCGGTGCCGACGCCTCTGCAAACCTGGCCCCGGATCACGCCCGTCCCATCGCTCGCTGGGCAACCGCGCTGATGCCGAACCCCTGTGGCGAGTCGGGCGTTGGCGGCCGCGCGTACCCGATCGGGAGGCGGCAGATCGTCGGCACGATCCTGCACCTGACTGCACCTGACTGCACCTGAGCGACGCTCCGCAATATCACCGGCTGAACGATGTGGTCTGTGTCTGCGTCGGCGAAGTGCGCGCTCTTTCCGCGGGACCGAACGCACACACCGAACTCGTGCTCGACGTCGCCGAACTGAGCTGGGAACCGATCAGCTAGCTTCCCGCTACGGAGCGATGGCGACCGTCGCGCGCGCCGTCGCCGCAGCTCCGATGCGCAGGTCCTGAGGCCGCGATTTGTGGATGCAAGCATCCGTCAGGAGCAATCGCGACCGGGCCGGCCTGAACTCACGCGGGGTCGAGACTGCCTGCGTGCAAAGACGGGCTCAACGGGTGAGGTCGCGGCGGCGGAAC
>JAZQRG010000308.1:0-3151 GCA_045629445.1 Mycetocola sp.
CTCAATGTCTTCGGCATATCGCGCGCCGTGGTGTTGTCCCTGGTACTCAATGGCGACGCGATACATCGGATACGCCAGATCGACGCAGGCCAGGAAGCCGAGCGGGCCGTCGACGTCGAGGTTGGGCATCGGCTCGGGCAGGCCCGCGGCGGTCAGAAGGATTCGGCAGAGCGACTCTCGCGGCGACCATGAGTCCTCCCGAATCATCCCAAGTGCGGTACGCAGCCGGGCAGCGCCAACCCGGCGCCCGGCGCCCAGCGCAGCGGCCAGTTTCGTGCGTGTGGTCAGCGGCGGGGCCCCGACGTTCGGGCGGAGAAATCCCTGACGCCACTCGCGGCAGAAGTAGTCACCGAGAACGACGAGGTGTTCGAGGGGCAAGGTGCCGAGCGATGCCCAGACTGAAGCCGGGGTCGCCAGGCGGAGCTCATTCAGCGTTGTCGTCGTTGTCAGTCGGGGGTCAGCGCGGTGGCCGCGGACGCCGCGACACCGCGGGAGTGGATGGTTGCTGAATACCGCAACGTCGAGGAGGGAATCTGGGACGCGTGGTGTTGGCGCGCCCCAGAGTTCGGCGGCGGTGAGGTGGCTGAAGAACTCGATAGGACGCATACGCGCGGCGTATGCGAGAGCCAGCGTTCGCGCCTCTCCGAGGCTAACGTCCACGTCGGCGAGCCCCGTGGCATCCGTTCGTGAAACGGTTTGACGTTGGACCCGGGCACCGGGAAAAGGAGCGGTGAGACCGCTGCGGAAGAGGCGGCCGCCACTCACACCGAGCGACCGAGCATCGGTGATGCTGAATACGGTGCCGAGCTGTGGTGGCAAAGGGCTGGGCGGTTTCATGTCGGGATGCTGGCATGGACGGCGAGGGCGCGGTCGGCGTTATCCACAGGAGGAGTGGATGCTGCGGCCTTTCACGACGCTTCGCGTTCCTGGGTTTCGCTGGATTCGAGGGCGAAAGTTGCGGTTTGTAGATTCCCTGAGTGTGGGCTGCCGCCTTTGGGGACGGGTGGGTTTCTCTGGATTCGAGGGCGAAAGTTGCGTTTTGTAGATTCCCTGAGTGTTGGCTGCCGCCTTTCACGACGCTCCGCGTCGTGCGCGCAGAGCGAACAGGGGAGTTTTCCTCAGCCCCGGAAGTTACTCTTTTTGTACGGCACCCCCAACCCTGCCCGGGTGCCCAAGGAGCGAACATGTTTGAGAGATTTACCGACCGCGCTCGTCGCGTCGTTGTCTTGGCCCAGGAAGAGGCCAAGATGCTCAACCACAACTACATCGGAACCGAGCACATCCTGCTCGGTCTCATCCACGAGGGCGAAGGCGTCGCTGCGAAGGCTCTCGAGTCTCTCGGCATCTCGCTCGACGCGGTCCGCGAGCAGGTCCAGGACATCATCGGCCAGGGCCAGCAGCAGCCGACCGGTCACATTCCCTTCACGCCGCGCGCCAAAAAGGTGCTTGAGTTGTCGCTTCGCGAAGCGCTTCAGCTCGGCCACAACTACATCGGAACCGAGCACATCCTGCTCGGCCTCATCCGCGAGGGTGAAGGCGTTGCCGCACAGGTCCTCGTCAAGCTCGGCGCCGACCTCAACCGCGTGCGCCAGCAGGTCATCCAGCTGCTTTCGGGTTACCAGGGCAAGGAAGCCGCACCGGTCGGTGGCAACACCACGGAGACGACGGCCCAGGGTGGTTCGCAGATCCTCGACCAGTTCGGTCGCAACCTGACTCAGGCTGCGCGCGACAACAAGCTCGACCCGGTCATCGGACGCGAAAAGGAAATCGAGCGGGTCATGCAGATCCTCTCGCGCCGTTCGAAGAACAACCCGGTCCTCATCGGTGAGCCCGGCGTCGGCAAGACCGCTGTCGTAGAGGGCCTTGCCCAGGCGATCGTCAAGGGCGATGTGCCCGAGACGCTCAAGGACAAGCAGCTCTACTCGCTCGACCTCGGCTCGCTCATCGCAGGAAGCCGCTACCGCGGTGACTCCGAAGAGCGCCTCAAGAAGGTCACCAAGGAGATCCGCAGCCGCGGCGACATCATCATCTTCATCGATGAGATCCACACCCTCGTCGGTGCGGGCGCCGCTGAAGGCGCGATCGACGCTGCAAGCATCCTGAAGCCGCTCCTGGCCCGTGGTGAACTGCAGACCGTTGGCGCAACGACGCTTGACGAATACCGCAAGCACTTCGAGAAGGATGCCGCGCTCGAGCGCCGGTTCCAGCCGATCCAGGTGAACGAACCGTCTCTCCCGCACACGATCAACATCCTCAAGGGACTGCGCGACCGCTACGAAGCGCACCACAAGGTGTCCATCACCGACGGTGCCCTCGTCGCCGCTGCGAACCTCGCCGACCGTTACGTCGCCGACCGGTTCCTCCCCGACAAGGCGATCGACCTGATCGACGAAGCCGGCGCACGCCTGCGGCTGTCGATTCTCTCGAGCCCGCCCGAGCTGCGTGAGTTCGACGAGAAGATCTCGGTCGTCCGTGGAGCCAAGGAAACGGCCATCGAAGACCAGGACTTCGAGAAGGCGGCGTCGCTGCGTGACGAGGAGAAGAACCTCCTCGGCGAGCGACTGCGTCTCGAGAAGCAGTGGCGTTCGGGTGACGTGAAGACGACAGCGACCGTCGATGAAGGTCTCGTCGCCGAAGTTCTCGCGCAGGCCACCGGCATCCCCGTCTTCAAGCTCACCGAGGAAGAGTCCAGCCGACTCGTCTTCATGGAGAAGGCGCTGCACCAGCGCGTCATCGGCCAGGAAGAAGCCATCTCGGCGCTGTCCAAGACAATCCGACGCACCCGCGCCGGCCTCAAGGACCCGAAGCGTCCGTCAGGTTCGTTCATCTTCGCCGGTCCAACCGGTGTCGGAAAGACGGAGCTCGCCAAGGCGCTTGCCGAGTTCCTGTTCGACGATGAAGACGCGATCATCTCGCTCGACATGAGCGAGTACGGCGAGAAGCACACGGTCTCACGACTGTTCGGTGCTCCTCCCGGATTCGTTGGATTCGAAGAGGGTGGCCAGCTCACCGAGCGTGTCCGCCGCAAGCCGTTCAGCGTTGTGCTCTTCGACGAGATCGAGAAGGCTCACCCCGACATCTTCAACTCCCTCCTCCAGATCCTCGAAGAGGGCCGGATGACGGATGGCCAGGGCCGGGTTGTCGACTTCAA
>JAZQRG010000309.1:0-8290 GCA_045629445.1 Mycetocola sp.
ACGGCACGGACGACGTCGGGCTGGGCGTGTCCGAGAATCGCGGGACCCCACGAACCGACCATGTCCACGTATTCGGTGCCATCGGCATCCGTCACGTAAGCGCCTGACGCCTTCACCAGGAATCGCGGCGTTCCACCGACCGAACCGAAGGCGCGAACCGGAGAGTTCACACCACCGGGAATGGACGCTTTCGCCCGGGCGAAGAGCTCGTCGTTGATCACTTGAGCCACCCCGCTGCCTCGGTCGCCCAGTAGGTGAGCACGGCATCAGCGCCGGCACGACGGATACTCGTGAGGGATTCTTCGATCGCCCTGCGCCGATCGATCCAGCCGTTCGCTGCAGCGGCCTCGACCATCGCGTATTCACCGGACACCTGGTAGGCCCAGACCGGAATATCGCTCATCGCGGCGACGTCGGCGAGCACGTCGAGGTAGCTCATCGCCGGCTTCACCATGACGATGTCTGCACCCTCGGACATGTCGAGGGTCGCCTCGCGCATGCCCTCGCGCCGGTTGCCCGGGTCGAGCTGGTAGGTGCGGCGGTCGCCCTGCAGCTGCGAGTCGACAGCTTCGCGGAACGGGCCGTAGAACGCCGAGGCGTATTTCGCTGAGTAAGCGAGGATGCCGGTGTCGATGAACCCTTCCTCGTCGAGCGCGCTGCGCACGGCGTCGACCTGGCCGTCCATCATGCCGGAGAGGCCGAGCAGTGCCGAGCCGGCGTTCGCCTGCGACAGGGCCATCTCCACATAGCGCTCGAGCGTCGCGTCGTTGTCAACGGCACCGCGGGAGTCGAGCACACCACAGTGGCCGTGGTCGGTGAATTCATCGAGGCACAGGTCGGTCTGCACGACCAGGGCGTCACCCACCTCGGCAACGAGAGCCTCGGTTGCGACGTTGAGAATTCCGTCGGGGGCGGATGCCTGCGAACCGGTGGCATCGCGCGTGAGTGGAACCCCGAAGAGCATCACGCCGCCGACGCCAGCCTCGGCCGCGTCGGTCGCCGCTCGCTTGAGCGAGTCGAGCGTGTGGTGCTGGACACCGGGCATCGAACCGATCGGTGTCGGTTCGGTCGCCCCCTCGCGAATGAACAGCGGGAGGATGAGTTCGGCTGGGTGCACCCGCGTCTCGGAAACGAGGCGGCGCATGGCCGGGGATGAACGAAGTCTGCGGGGGCGGATCACGGGTACATTCACGCCACAAGCCTACGCGTCGCATGCTGGGACATCGCCGGATGCGCTCGGCCGACGAGGCTGCTCGGCTCTCGCCGAATGGGCGTCAGCACGCCCCGGGATCGATGGTTTCCGGCTGGGTGCGTCCTCGGGATCGGCGACTAGTAGTCGGTGTCTCGCGGCTGCGCCTTTTCGACGGCGGCCACGACCGAGTCGAGCAGCGCCGACACCGTCTGGTGCCTCGAAACGACGTCGACGGTGAGGCCGTACGCCGCGGCATCCTTCGCCGTACGCGGACCGATCGCCGCGACGAGCGTCGCCTCGGGCAGGTCACCGAACTGCAGGACGACCTGCTCAGCCACCGAACCGCTCGTAACGAGGATGGCATTGATGCGACCGGACTTGACGTCCTCGATGATGTTCTCTGCGACCGGCTCGCCGATGGTTCGATAGGCGACGACCGACTGAACGTAGTGACCCGCTTCAGCGAGCCCCTCGCTGAGGAGCGGCTTCGCGATTTCGGAGCGCAGAGTCAGGAAGCGCTTGGGGGTCGGTTCAAGCTGGGTGAGCTCCGCAACCATGCCGCGAGCGGAGTTGTCTTTCGCCGGGACCAGGTCCACCCGGTACCCGACGGCCTGGAGCGCAGCCGCTGTGGTCTCGCCGACAGCCGCGACGCGCGTCCGGTCGGGAATCCTGACGCCCTGCGAGTGCATGACATCGACTGTCGTCGCGCTCGTCACGGTGACCCAGTCGAACTCGCCCCCCTCGAGCGCCGAGATGGCGTTCGTGAGGCTCTCCGGGTCTTCGGTCGGAGCGAAGTTGATCATGGGAGCAACGACAGGGGTTGCGCCGCGCGCGCGCAAGTCAGCGGCGACACTGTCGCCCCACGGGCCTCCCCGTGGAACGAGAATGCGCCAGCCCTTCAGGGGCTTGGCAGTTGATGCTACTGACTTCATCGGGTCCTCAGTCTTGCGTCAGGGGTGCCAGCGTAGCGGCTCCCCCTGCCAGCAACTCGTCGGCAAGAGCACAGCCCACGAACTCGGCTGTCTCTATGATGGTCCGTTCTGCGGTCCTCGCGAAATTTGCCCTCTCATCGGCGGCGATACCAGCGGTGAACTCGCCCGACCCGCTCAGTACCAGCTGGCCGGAACCATCGGGGGCGTAGACGGCCCCGATGAGCGAGAGAGTGTTACCGCTCACCGCCGCGTGCGCACCGATCGGTGCGGCGCACCCGGCCTCAAGCCGGGAGAGGATGCTGCGCTCGGCGACCGCAGCCGCGTGTGCGGCCTCGTCGTGAATAGCTGCGAGTGCGCGAGTGAGATCGTCGGAGTGCGACTCATCCCGGACCTCGATAGCCAGCGCGCCCTGAGCTGGCGCGGTTGGCCAGGAGTCGAGGTCGAAGTACTCGGTGATCCGATCGGTCCGGCCGAGTCGGCCGAGGCCGGCTGCCGCGAGAACAACGGCGTCGAGCTCACCCGACGAGACGAACCCGAGTCGCGTGTCGACGTTACCGCGGATATCTACGACGACGAGGTCAGGACGGCGGACCGCGAGCTGCGCAGCGCGGCGCGGCGATCCGGTTCCGACCCGTGCGCCTTCCGGCAGCGTGTCGAGGGTGAGGCCATCGCGTGCGCACAGGGCGTCACGCGCGTCAGCGCGCACCGGAACGGCACCGATCGCGAGTCCGGGATAGTGCTGCGTTGGCAGGTCCTTCATCGAGTGCACGACGAGGTCACACTTGCCCGCGAGCAGGAACTCACGAAGCGCCGACGCGAACACGCCGGTTCCGCCAAGGCTCGACAGCGACTCACGCGAAACATCACCGTGAGTCGTTACCGGCACGAGTTCGGTGGCGACACCGGTGCGCACAGTAATCTCCCGCGCAATATCGCCCGCCTGCGCGAGTGCGAGAGCACTGCCGCGCGTTCCAATCAAAAGGGTCACGGCTTGAGGCCCGCCAATGCCGGCTTGAAGCCGAGCCGGACGTTCTCGCAGCAGCCCGGGCGGCACACGTCGTACCAGGGACCGAGGTCGGTCATCGCGGGGCGCTCGGCCACCGGGACACCGTCGCGACGCTCGAGGACGAGGTCGACGAGCCCGGTGACGTAGGCCTTGTGGGTCCCTGGCGTCGGAACCCGCACCGAGTACAGCTTGTTCTCCTGGGCCGATTCGGTCGCCTCATTGTCGAGGTCCCAGAGGACCTCCATGTGGTCACTCACGAACCCGAGGGGAACGATGACGACAGCGCGGATGCCGCGGGCCGGCAATTCTGCAATGGTGTCGTTGATGTCCGGCTCGAGCCACGGCATGCTCGGCGGCCCTGAACGGGACTGGTAAACCAGCTGCCACGCCAGCTTCGCGTCGAGCTCGAGTTCACGCTGAACCGACTCGATGACAACTTCGGCGACGGCGTTGTGCTGCGCCGCATAGGCACCGCCCTCACCGAAGCCGCGTTCGGCTGGACCGGACTTCGCGGCATCCGTCGACGGGATCGAGTGCGTCGAGAACAGGATTTCGACTTCGGTCGCAAGGTCGATGCCGGGGTTGTCTCGCTGGATCTGCACGAGGCCGTCGCGGACACCCTCGATGAACGGCGTGACAAAGCCGGGGTGGTCGAAGAACTGGCGCACCTTGTCGATCGCGATGTGACCGAAGAGGCTCGTCTCGTCGAGGGCGATGGCGAAGTCCTCGCGGTACTGGCGGCAGCTCGAGTACGACGAGTACGCGCTCGTCGCGATCGCGATGAGCTTGGTGTAGCCGCGCTCGTTGGCCTCGACCAGCGCGTCGCGCAGGTACGGGTCCCAGTTGCGGTTGCCCCAGAGCACGGGAAGGTCAATGCCGCGCGAGGCGAGTTCCGCCTCGAGTGCGGCCTTGAGCTGCCGGTTCTGGTCGTTGATCGGGCTCACTCCACCGAAGTGACGGTAGTGGTGTGCGACTTCTTCGAGGCGCTCCTCCGGGATACCGCGACCGCGGGTGACGTTACGCAGGAACGGGATAACGTCGTCCTGGCCCTCAGGACCACCGAATCCCGCGAGCAAAATGGCGTCATACGCGACGGGTTCGGTGATGTGCGGCTCACCGGATGCTGCGGCGGGTGTTGCGCCGAGAACGAGATCGGTCACTGGATTACCTCGGGGATCTCGGCCGTCGAGATGCGGCGGCCGGTGTAGAAGGGAACTTCCTCGCGGACGTGGCGACGGGCCTCCGTCGCGCGGAGGTCACGCATAAGGTCAACGAGCTCGGTGAGGTCGTCTGATTCGATGGGCAAGATCCACTCGTAGTCGCCGAGCGCGAATGACGACACGGTATTGGCGATTGCACCGCGGAACGCTGCACCCTTTCGGCCGTGGTCGGCGAGCATCTTGCTGCGCTCTTCATCAGGAAGCAGGTACCACTCGAAGCTGCGCACGAACGGGTAGACGGTGAGCCAGTTCTTCGGCTCGATACCGCGAAGGAATCCGGGAACGTGGCGCTTGTTGAACTCAGCTTCCCTGTGGACGCCCATGGCGTTCCAGGTCGGGAGAAGTCCGCGAAGGATGCTCGTGCGACGCAGTTCGCGGAGCGCACGCTGGAGCGACTCCGCAGTGTCTCCGTGCAGCCAGATCATGAGATCGGCGTCGGCTTTGAGACCCGAGACGTCGTAGAACCCGCGAATCGTCACGTTCTCGCTTTCGACCCGCTTGACGGCGGAGTCGAGCTCGAAAACTGCGTGGTCGCTGAGCGGCGTCGGTTGGGCCGGTCGACGCAGGACTGCCCAGAGGGCAAATCCGGTCGGGTTCTCTTCGGGTGGTGTGGTGGTGAGGGGCGAGGATGCCTCGGCAGAGGCCGGGTGTGTCATACCTAACATCATCACCCCTTAACCTCTCCCCGCCAAATGAGGGCTCTCTCCCCGCTCGATCAGCGTGGATTCGGCCTGTCGGCGCCAGCCGTGCGCGCCGAATCCACGCTCACCCGACCGCCAACAGGCGGCCCGTGTGCAGCGCCTAGCGGTTGGCGATGCTGCGAGCGATAGCCCAGGCAGCGAGCCCGGCGATGGTCGCAACGGTGGCGATCCCGGCGTAAATCACGGCCGGGCTGTCACGCTGGATTCTCGCAACAGTCTTCTTGCCATCCGCCACGAGCCGGTTGACCTTACGGGGAACGTTGATCTTGTCTTCGATGGCGTTGAGGGTCGCGACGAGTTCGGCGCGAGCTTGAGCCGGAGTTCCAGGATTAGTAGCGGTCATATTCGCCCTCCCCCTTCACGGCACGGATGTCTTTCTTTACGCTCTCGACCGGGTTGGGGTCGTCGCTGAGCTTTTTGAAGTAGCTGACTCCGATGAGCGCGAGCACAACGGCGATGAGGAGGAACGCGACAAACACGATGAGGGCGCTCAACCAGAGGGGCAGCACGAGTGCGAGTGCGATGATCGCGACCGCGACAAGCGTTCCGATCGCGAAGAACAGGAAGATAAGCGCGAGCACCATGAAGATGGCGCCCTTGCCCGCGTAGCTTCCGAGGTGCTTGGCTTTCGTCTTAACCTGATCGATCTCCGCCTTGATCAGGTTCGTGATCAGGTTGGGCAGATCGGCGAGCAACTCAAAGAGTGATTCGCGGCTTTTGTCGTTCACATTGCGGTCCGTCATGGTGGGACGCTCCAGGTGCTACTTCGAAGTTTTCGGGAAGGTGCCAGTCGGCGCTTGTGACGCCGTGGTGTCGTGAGGGAGGACCTTCTCCGCAACGTCGTCGACGGCATCCTTCGTCTTAGCGATGGTGCGATCCAGCTTCTGACCGGGGGTTCCTTCTCCGCCAACCGCCGTGGAAACCTTCTTGACCCCGGCAAAGACGGCGCCGGGAACCTCACTGAGGCGAGCCTTCGCGAAACCCTGGACGACCTCGACCTTGTCCTGAACCATGTCGGTGTTCCAGACCTTCAACCAGTTTTTCTTGATCTGGTTATACCGCTCACGGCCCGCGCGGGATCCGAGCACGTATCCGGTGGCCAAGCCAGCCACAAAAATCAGCTTGCCCTTCATGGGTCGCTCCGTTCGATCGGCGGTCAGTGGCTCAAGCGTAGCCCCTATGACGGGTTTGCGTCCGGGCTGGTGTCGTTCATGCCTGTTCTGGTATGCGGGTCGACGATCGCACCATCCGCGAGATACCCGGCGGCCACCTGGTGCCGAATCCGGGTCGATGCCGCCAGGGCGTCAGGAATAACTGATGCGAGCCCGGTCCCGGACAACCAGCCGCCGGTGACGTCGATCTCCGGGATCTCGAGGGCAGCCGCCCGAAGACGTTCCGCGCGCTCACGCTGGCCGGTCGCTGCACCGGGGAGCGTCCCAACCCACGCGGTCCGGGTGAAGCCGACCACCTGCGAGACGGAGAGGGGCACGCCAAGAATCTCGGATGCGTCAGCCACCGCGAGCTGCAGGAGTGCGTCGTCGTCAAGACCGAGACTCGGGTTCTCCTGGCCGAGCCTGCCGTACGAGAGGCGAACGACATGGCGGTGCGGATGCTCGCGGCTGGCCTCGTCGGCGAGCCACTGCCACTTCGCCGTCGAGTGGGTCAGCGCCTTGGCGGTGACCTCGGGGCCGCTCGGCCGGTGATCGGTCGTGGTTTCGGCGACGAGAACGCCGGTACCTCTCGGCTTGGCGTCCAGTTCCGGGGCGTCGAGAACGAGGGTGGCCAGTTCGACGGTCGGCGTCTGCATCGGCTCTTCGGCGGCGAGCTCGGCAGAATGCGGCGCGAGTAGCCGAAGGGCGTCCGCCTCTGGCGTCGCGACGATCACGAAGTCAGCATCGATGGTGCGGTCATCATCGAGAACAGCGCGCCAGGCGAGGGGAGGAGATCCGGCATCCGTCTCTGTGCCAGAGCCCGTTGCCTCCGACTCGGTGTCCTCTGCCGGGCGACGGAGCTCGGTGACTCGCGCGCCAAGGATAACCTCGGCGCCACGGGCGTGAAGTTCGGCGAGGATCGCATCGATGAGGGTGTACATGCCCCCGCGAAGGCCCTCGACGTTGGAGCCGGCAGGGGCGTCGGCGCGCAACAACGCAACAGCGCCGGACAACGAGCCGGCTGTCGTCAGAGCCTTATTGAGACCGGGTGCAGCCCGGGTCACGTCGAGGTCGAACGGGTCAGCCGAGTAAACGCCACGCGTAACCGGGGCGACGAGCGAGTTGAGCACGGCCCTACCCATGCGGCGCTCGACGAGGTCGCCGAGGTTGTGCTCGAGACCGATCGTCAGAACCGGGCGAATGCGGTCGAGGTAGGCACGGATCGCGCCGCGCCAGCCGATCACCCTGCGCACGTCGTCGGCAAGCGGGTTGGACGGGATCCCCAGCAGGCCGGCCTTCGGGAGTGGTGCACTCACGCCGTTCGGCAACCGCACCCAGGCGCCTTGAGCGGCCGGGGTGACAACCGAGTCGGCGAGCCCCAGCTCGTTCACGAGCTTCCGCACCGTTCCCTGGCGGGTCGCGTAGCTCTCGGCACCGGTGTCGACACGGATGCCAGCGACGGTTTCGGTTGCGACCGAGCCGCCGGCTCGATCGGCACTCTCAACAACGGTGACGCGGATGCCCACCCGAGCGCAGTCGAGCGCGGCAACCAGACCGGCGACGCCGCCGCCGATGACCAGGACGTGGCGCGGTTCGATCACTGCGCGTGCACGAATTCGACGAGTCGGGTGAGAACAGCAGGGTCGGTCTCCGGCGGAACGCCGTGACCGAGGTTGAGCACGTGCGACGGAGCGCTTTTTCCCCGCTCAAGTACATCCAGAACGTGCGCCTCGAGCACTGGCCATGGGGCAGCGAGAAGCGCGGGGTCGACGTTGCCCTGCACGGGAACCAGGCCGCCGAGCCGACGTGATGCCTCGTCGAGCTGAACGCGGTAGTCGACACCGACGACGTCGGCTCCGATGTCGTGCATGGCCTTGAGCAGTTCCCCTGTGCCGACGCCGAAGTGCACAATCGGCACGTTCCTGGTTTCGCGGGCCTCGGCTGCCCCACCCTCGACCGTGTAGGTCAGGTCACGAACGTGCTCGAGCGCGAGAGCGGATGCCGGCGCAACGTATCGCACGTAGTCGTCGAGCGAGAGCGCCCCTGCCCACGAATCGAAGAGCTGCGCAGCGGATGCGCCTGCGAGCA
>JAZQRG010000310.1:0-2661 GCA_045629445.1 Mycetocola sp.
ATCGCCGTCTCCGGGTTGTGGCGAATGACCGTGTACCGCAGGACGCCCGCCATCAGGCGAGAACCTGAATCGCCATCGACGCGTTCGGGTTAGCCAGAACCGGCTCACCAACCGAGTCGCCCTGAACCTCAACCGAGGCACCGACCTTCTCGTCCTTGAACACGCCGCAGACGATGCCCGGCTGCTCGTCGGGCTCAATGCCCCACGACCCGAAGCCAGCCGAGACCGTCAGGCCCCAGTAGGTGGCTCCCAGAACGCCGCCGTCCTCGTTGTCCGTCTCGGTCGGCTCCGGCAGGAGGTAGACCTTCTTCGGGTCGAGGACCGACGTCAGGGTGCCCTCAACGGACACGCGACGGTCGTAGATTTCGTACGTCGGCAGACCGGCCGACACCACGTAACCCTCAACCTCAGACGCGAGCGGGGGGCGCGACGCCGAAGCGCCAACCAGTGTCTTGAACTGGTTGCCAGCAGCGAACGCGTTGTACGCAGCCCGGCTACCAAACACGAGGCGACCAGCGCCCACGCCGTTGTTGAAGCTGGCGTAAACGTCGTTCCAGTTCGACAGCGCAGTCAGGCGATCAACCGCAGCATCCGCCCACCACTGACCCGTACCAGCGGAAACCGTCAGGCTGCCATCGCGGCCGAACACATCATTGATGAAGAAGTTGTCCTCATCGACGACCAGCGCACCCGCGTTGATGACCTTGCCTCGAGCGAGCTCCTGGCGCTGACTGATCGCCTGGACGTTACGGCGAATCGCCGACTCGATGCTCTTGCGGATGCGGTCATCCGACAGACGAGCGAGCTCCTTCTGGGTCAGCTCGTCAATCGGCTCGTTCCGCGAAATCGCGGGCAGATCGATCGTGCTGGCCTTCGCGGGCGCGCCCTTGCCGATCTCCGGAGGGCTGTTGAACGCGCGGTAACGCGCCGCGTCCACCAGACCATTGGAGCCGGGGTAGAACTTGACGTGGTCGGACGGGACAAACACGTTCGGCAGGAACCGGGCGAGCGTGCCGCCCCGAGCCTGCTCAATGACGTACTGCTCGTCACGAGCGATCCCCGTAGCCTCGACGGGGTCGATGAGATCAGTCCAAAGTGCCATGATTCATCAGCTCCCGAAGAAGAAACGCGCCTGAGGCGCGGTAGTGGGGACAGTGAGCGCAACGGGAAGCTTCGCGAGCTTCACGTTGCCGCGCGTGATGACCGAAACGTTGACGTCCTCGACGCCATCGGTCTTCCAGTCACCCTTGAGGAATCCGAGGACGGCGCCCGTCGCATCGGCCCAGGGGCGGATGTCGTCGAGGTCGTCGATACGGACAGGGAGACCGGACGGCAGGTAGCCGTTCGGGTAGTGCGTGTTGGCGGTGAAATCCGAGATGTCGATAACACCAGTGACAGACTCATCGAGCCCATCGGTGTTACGCAGCCAGGAGTAGTCACCCGTGCCATACGTGGTGGTCTTGAGACCGGGCATGGTGGTGTTCCTTTCAGACGTTGGTGGATTGCTTCGCGGCGCGCGCTGCTCGCCGTTCGGCCATGACCTGAGCGACGCTTCCGCCGCTGGGTCGATCGCCGTTCCCTCCGCCGCCGCCTTGGGTGCGGTCAGGCTTCGGCTTGCGCGACTTCGCGTCGCGTTCCTGCTCCGATGGCGCGAGTCGCTCGGCCAACTTCTTCATGGCCTCCTCGTCCTTCGCGGACGACAGGAGTTCCAGGTCTTCCTTGTCAGCAATCCCGTGCTCATTCGCGAGCTTGAGAATTGCCGCCTCACGCTGCATCGCAGCGAGTTGGTTCTGCACGAGAGTGAGAGCGTCTTCGCTTCCGTCACCCTCGTCGGTCTTGATGCCAAGCGCGGTGGCGAGCGCGGACTTGAATCCGTCGAACTCGCCCTTGAGCGCCTTGGCCTGCTCCTCGGCAGCGGCAGCGCGTTCGCGCTCGGCCTTGAGGGCCTTCTTGCCGCCCTCGCCGAGGGGCTCGTCATCCGGCTTGTCGCCATCGGGCTTCTCGTCGGGCTTCGACTCGTCCGGCTTCTCGTCGGGCTTGTCGCCGTCAGCCTCCATCCGATACCCACCGAAGCGGGCACGGTTTCGGGCCATCGTGTCGGCCAGCCACGCGACCTGATCGGGGCGCAGAGTCGAGTTCTTCATCAGTGATTCCCTTTCGATCGGCGCTTGCCCGTCGCGGGCGTGCAGCCACCCGACGACCTCGCGTCATCGGGAAGTTCAGAGGTTCAAGCGATCCAGCCGTAGAGCCGGAGTTGGTGAAGGATCTGCTCGCGGCCTTGAGTGGTGGCGAGGATCGTCTCTGGCATCCGGCGCACCAAGGCGCGCTTGCCGTTCGGGAGAATGACCGCCCCGGCATCACGGTCAAGCCGGGAGGCGTTGCGCATTCGATAGGTAGCCAAAGAACGGCGCGTGGACGCGTCGGTCGTGTACTTGACCGTTCCGCCGCCGTACGTGCCCTGGGCCTTCCTGATGCCGCCCCGGTACGCATTGATGATCTGCTGCGGCTCGGCGCCGTAATCGCGCCACACCTCAAGGTTCGCCTTCGAGCCGAGCACCTTGACCTGCCCGGCCTCATCCAGCGAATCGAGGTAGGCGTGCAAGTCGAGGGTCATGTCCCCGGCAATCGACTCCGACGCCGGAATTCCACGGCAGTCGCAAC
>JAZQRG010000311.1:0-2161 GCA_045629445.1 Mycetocola sp.
GCACCCGCTCGGCATAAGTGGCCTCGCTTGCGGCAGCGGTGACCTCGGGACGGTGCTCGAGCGTGACGCAGTGCCGGAACCGTGCCTGCAGTTTGCGCATGCCGTCGAGCGGACGGACCTGGTCGGTGAGGACAACCGACAGCCAGTCGCCCTCGAGTTCCGCGTGTGCGTCGTCGGCGAGGATGTCGTCGAGGGTGCCCGTGATCAGCGAGAGCCGGCGCGGCACCGGCAGGTCGACCCACTCGACCGATGAGAGTCCGTCGGCGTCGGGCTCGACGGGCCAGGCACCGCGCGGTTTCGCGGCCTCGGAGAAGGAGTAGTGCAGCGGAGCACCCGAGTACCGCACGCGGTCGCTCAGCGCGGACCGCCCGTGGATGTGGCCGAGGGCGACGTAGTCTGGGCCGTCGAAAACACTAAGAGGGACGTAGTCGATACCGCCGGAGGTGATGTCGCGTTCGACGTCGCTGGCTTCAACGCCGCTCTGGGCAATATTGACGGCGAAGCAGTGCGAGAGGACGACGCTGCGGCCGCCACGATCCGCAAGGTCGGCCCGGATGCGGTCCATCGCGAAACCGAGGACCTGTTCGTGGTTCTTCAGCGCCACGTCGGGGTAGTGGTGTCGCAGCAGCGCCGGCTCGAGGTAGGGAATGCCGTAGAAGTGAACGGGACCGGACTCGTCGTCGATCGTGATCGGCTGGTCGTGCTGTTCCTGCCGGGTGACGACGTGAACACCGGCGAGTCCGGAGAACCGCGACATGAAACCGAGGCGGGTCGCCGAGTCGTGGTTTCCGCTGGTGAGAACGACGGATGCCCCCGCCTCACGCAGCGCAACAACGGCGGCTTCGAGCACGGTGTATGCCTCTGCTGACGGGGTCGCCGAATCGAAAATGTCTCCCGCGACAACCACAACGTCGACCGAGCGTTCGCGCACCTCTGCGGCGAGCGCGGCGAGCACCGTTCGCAGGTTCTCGATGGTCGAGTGACCATGGAACGTGCGACCGATGTGCCAGTCGGAGGTGTGCAGGATTCTCATACCCACACGGTAACCCGGGCCTCTGACATCGCCCGTGTGCGACGCCGGGCGCGAGGATTTCTCTCAGCGAGCTGACGGCATCCGTCTCGGAAATCAAGCCCCGGCACCGACTTGTGACGTGGAGAGCTGTCTGACCTAGTCTTGCGGCATGACTGCAACCCAACTGTGGCTGGTTCGGCATGGCGAGAGCACCGCGAATGTGCTCGCAACCGAGGCGCAACTGGCAGGGCTCGAGACCATCGCGGTTGAGCATCGGGATGCCGACGTTCCGTTGTCGGATGCCGGTGTTGAGCAGGCCCGTGCGTTTGGCGCGTGGCTGGCATCGGCCGAAGAGACACCGCAGGTGGCGTGGAGTTCGCCCTACCTGCGCGCTCAGCAGACGATCTCCATCGCCGTCGAGGAGTCAGGCCGCGAGCTCGACATCCTCGTCGACGAGCGATTACGAGACCGCGAGCTCGGGATTCGCGACGCCCTCACCGCGCACGGCGTCGATGTGCGGCTGCCCGATGAGGCCGCCAGGCGGCGCTGGCTCGGCAAGTTCTATTACCGACCGCCCGGTGGTGAAGCCTGGACCGACGTCGTGCTGCGCGTGCGCTCGTTCCTGCGCGACGTGGATGCCGCGACCGGCGACGGGCCCGTACTGATCGCGGCCCACGATGCCGTCGTGATGGTCTTTTTGTACGTGTGCCTCGGCTGGTCTGAGCGCGACCTCCTCGACTTCGCCTCGACGCACACGGTGCTCAACGCCTCGGTCACCAGGCTTTCGCGCGATCCGGGCACCTCCCGCTGGAGCCTCGACGTGTTCGCCCACGATGACCACCTGGAAGCGCTCGGGGCTCCGGTGACCCGTCACGCGGGAGACAGCAATGTCCAGCCGATCTGAACCGAAGGATGAATCGATGACGGATGCCTCCCCTCACGTCGGCGCGGACCGAACGCCCGTCGTTGTGACCCCGAACCTGCTGCGGGACTGGGCGCTGCCTGAGGCCGGTGATTCAAAGTACGGGCGCGGGACCGTGCTGGTCGTCGGTGGCGCGCGTCGGTCGCCCGGAGCGACCATGCTCTCCGGGCTGGCAGCGCTGAGGGTCGGGGCCGGCCGGCTTACCCTCGCGGTTGCTGACTCGGTGG
>JAZQRG010000312.1:0-3138 GCA_045629445.1 Mycetocola sp.
AGTTGCGAGAAACAGTGGTCGGTCGCGAGTGCTACCGACGTGGGCGTGACGCTCTTGCCCGCGAAACGCTCAGACACCCAGTATCCGAGCGTCGCTGAGGAAAGCGAGCCGTAGGTGATTCCCGAGACGTTGAGCTGCCCCGCGAGTTCACCGTCGTACTCCATCACGAGCGGCAGGCCGCCCCCTGACCGCGCGCTGGCAAGCAGCGAACGGATGCTCGCGCGCATGTCGAACGATCGGGGTGCGTACGGGCTCGTCGCCTCCCACGGCCGCAGCCAGCTCCTGTTGCTGAGCAGTTCGCGTTCCATCGGCTTCGCATCGCGGAGCCGCACGGTGCGTACGGTGATGGGACCGTCGGTCAGAACGGTTGCGGGAAGAGCCACCGTGTGTCTCCTTCGGTGAAGTGCGTCGAAACCTAGTCGAGCTTCGTGGCGAATTCCTTGATCCAGGGCTTGAGCTCTGCTCCGAGGTCTTCTCGGTCGCTTGCGAGCTGGATAATGGCCTTGATGTAGTCGAGACGGTCACCGGTGTCGTAACGACGGCCACGGAAGATTACGCCGTACACGCCGCCCGCGATCGTGTCGTCCGCTGCAAGCACCTGCATGGCATCCGTCAGCTGGATCTCTCCACCCTTGCCAGGCTCCGTCGTCTCGAGCACGTCGAAGATCTCGGGGCGAAGCACGTACCGGCCGATGATGGCGAGGTTCGACGGCGCATCCTCTGGGGCCGGCTTCACAACCAGGCCGGTGATCTTGACAACATCGGGGTTGTCCGTCGGCTCAACAGCGGCGCAGCCATACATCGAGATGGTCGCCGGATCGACCTCCATGAGCGCGATGATGGTGGCCTGGCGGCTTTCCTGCTCGGAGATCATCGTCGTCAGGA
Source organism: Mycetocola sp. (assembly GCA_045629445.1). Lineage (GTDB taxonomy): Bacteria > Actinomycetota > Actinomycetes > Actinomycetales > Microbacteriaceae > Mycetocola_A. Next base: position 886 of record JAZQRG010000312.1, read on the forward strand.
GCGGGTCGCGAGCGTCGATCAGGTCATCGCCGAGCAGGACGGCGAACGGTTCGTTGCCGACGTGCCGCCGAGCGCGGAGAACAGCGTGGCCGAGACCCTTGGGGTCGCCCTGGCGAAGGAAGTGGATGTCGGCGAGCTCGCTCGACTCGACAACGCGGTTGAGTCGCTTCTCATCGCCCTTCTCAACGAGCGCGAGTTCAAGCTCGGTCACCCGGTCGAAGTGGTTCGCCAGTGCGTTCTTGTTCCGGCCGATGATCATCAGCACGTCGTGGAGTCCGGCACTCACAGCCTCTTCGACCACGTACTGGATGGCCGGCTTGTCGACGACGGGCAGCATTTCCTTCGGAAGGGCCTTTGTCGCCGGAAGAAACCGGGTACCGAGGCCCGCTGCGGGGATAACGACTTTGCGTACTGGCTGAGACATGCTCCCAGAGTAGCGGGCAGTCAGGTCACCGTGTCGCGACATGGCACGACACGGTGTGGACACGGCATAATGCTGCCGGTCAGGCAACCCCGCCTAGAATGGGGCTATGCCCAGCCAGGTGGACCACCAAAAACGCGCCCTCCGAGCGGAACTGCGTGAGCGGCGCCAAAATTTCACCGCCCCGGAACGCGAGAACGCGTCCATCGGCATCACGAACAACCTCGTCGCCCTCGTTACCGGGCTGAGCGCGTCGAGCGTCGCCTGCTACCTCTCAGCGCCGAACGAACCCAACACGCGCCCCTTCCTGAACTGGGCGCTCGCGAACGGCATCCGCGTCCTGTTCCCGATCAGCCGTGAAGACGGACTGCTCGACTGGACCGTCGGGGAAACCGGTTCCGAAACCGAGGGATTGCACGGCATGCCTGAACCCGTCGGCGAGCTTCTCGGCCCCATCGCCATCAACGAGGTCGACCTCATTCTGGTGCCGGCCGCTGCGGTGAGCCCTGACGGGATGCGCATGGGCTGGGGCCGCGGGTACTTCGACAAGACGCTGGGCTCGATGGAAAAATGCCCACCCGTCTACGCGATCGTCTTCGACAACGAAGTTCAGACCGACGTGCCTCACGAGAAGCACGACCAGCGGGTGAACGGTGTGGTCACACCCTCTCGCATTCTCGATTTCTAGCCACACAACACAGCCCCCTATCGGCGATACCGCCATGACAATTTCAGGAACCCGAATGCCCACGTACTCATACAAATGCACTATCTGCGACAACGCCTTCGACATCCAGCAGTCGTTCACAGAGGATTCGCTCACCGAATGCCCGGAGTGCTCCGGCAAGCTCCGCAAGCTCTACAGCGCCGTCGGTGTTTCCTTCACCGGCTCTGGCTTCTACCGGAATGACTCACGCGCCGCCGCCGGCACTGGGTCTGGCGGAACCAGGAAGGACTCCGCCGGCGCAAAGGATTCCACTGGAACGAAGGACTCTGCCGGCAAGGCGAAAGAGACTGTATCGTCGGCGCCTGCCAGTGGTTCGGCTGGTTCATCGAGCGGCAGCACCACCGCCGCGGCATCGTGACTATGGGGGCTCAATTGCTCAAGGGATTCAAAGATTTCATCATGCGGGGCAATGTCATCGACCTTGCCGTCGCCGTTGTCATTGGCGCTGCGTTCACCGCCGTCGTCAACTCGATTGTCGAGCGCATCTTCAACCCTCTCATCGGTGCGCTCTTCCGGGCAGACAGTCTCGACAACGCGCTCATCGTGACAATCGGCGACGCCAAGCTGCAGTTCGGCGCTGTGCTCGGCGCCATTATCAGCTTCCTGATCGTCGCCGCCGTTGTTTACTTCGTCTTCGTCCTCCCCGTGAACACGATGAAGGAACGCGCTGAAGCCAAGCGCAAGGCCGGAATCGTCGAAGAGGAAGCACCGGTGACGGAGATCGACGTGCTCACCGAGATTCGCGACCTTCTCGCGAGAAACAACCTCAAGCAGTAGGCACCTCGGTCGCGACGCTGGCTCACCTGCCCGCGTGGCATCCTCGGGGTGTCAGCCCCAGTGCGGCGGGACGTCCTGAAGCAACTGGGCGTCGTTGGCGCCCGTGAACTGGTTTGCCGACGCCGGGCGTCCACCCCATGACCTGTCGGTGTCTTCGGCGGCAAGGACAGCCTCACGCGTCGCTTGAGGCGTCGGATCGGTTCCAGGCATCGGCGGCAGAACGGCGCGACGGGACCCTGGGACACGACGAACCCGCGCAGCATCCGGAGTCCGGACCGCCACAAATTCGGGCGTCGCGGGGACTTCGGGGGTAACGCGGTTCGACACG